>JBHJNX010000033.1:0-22282 GCA_050330335.1 Pleurocapsa sp.
TCCAGTTATCAATTATCGTAAAGTAAACTAATGTATATTTATCAAATAAAACTTAATAATATACCTGAGATGCTGCGACTGATTACTGATTTTGACGGACCAATTATAGATGTTTCGGAGCGTTATTACCGCGTTTATCAATATTGTCTAGAGCAAACAAAATCACCCGCACAGAGTGTCAATCAACTTGCAAAAGACGAATTTTGGCAACTTAAGCGATCGCAAGTTCCTGAAAGACAAATAGGCATTAAATCTGGTTTAAACGCTGAACAGGCAGTAGAATTTGCCCGCTTACGACGACAAACAGTCCACAGTATGAGTTATTTACAATATGACCGACCAGTACCCGGAGCAGTCGCCACTTTAGAAAAAATTCAAGATTTAGGTTTCGATCTGGTGGTAATGACTATGCGGCGAGAGAGAGAGTTAAATGCAGCTTTAGAAAAATACGATCTGGGGCGTTTTTTTAAGGGCGATCGCCGTTATCATTTGAGTAACGATTACATTAAAACTAAAGACACCGAAGACAAACCCAAGCTTATGGCAAAAGCTTTACAAGAGTTACCACCTGCGGCGGATGTCTGGATGGTGGGAGATACAGAAGCAGATTTAATTGCTGCCAAAATGCACCAGATCAAAGCGATCGGGGTTTTATCGGGCATCAGAAACCGCTCTCGTTTAGAGATTCACCAACCAGATGCGATCGTCAATAATCTAGCAGAAGCTGTTGCAACAATTGTTAACAGTATTTCTACCATTAAAGCTAGCGTAGAAAACAACTAACCAACCAAAATAGACAAAAAGTCACTGCCGCCGCAAATTGTTCTGCACCCAAAATAATGCCGCCATTTTGACCGACTAATAAACCAGCCAAGCCGCTACCCAGGGCGATACCTAAAAACAGGGCTGTCAAACTGATTAACAATGCTCGTCCAAAACGTCCTTCTTTGCGGTTGAGAAAGTATATGTTAGAGATAAATCCTAAAGCCATTAATAGCGGTAGCAGAGAATTATCTCGGTCTTGAGAAAATACAGCAATTCCAGCCAGTACCACAAAAATTCCTGAAGGGATTAAAATATCGGCTTGGGTTGGAGTATCGATAAACTGTTGCAACCAGTTAGAATTATTACTAACTATCGGAGGAACAGTAAAAGATTTTTCCATTTCCCGTTCGGGAAAGCGAATTTTTTCGGGTACTTTGATTTTATTTTCTTGGCGCAACCTCAAGCGATCCATAATAATCGAATCGTAAGCGGTTTCCACTCTTTCTAAAACAGCACTATCATTGCCATGTTTTTCACACAGTCGCTGTTTAGCCGCTTGAATTTCTTCAAAAGAAGCATTTTCAGCAACCCCAAGCTGTTCGTAGGGATTTTGTTGTTCGCTCATCAGCTACCTTCTCTTACTAAACTTGAATTTAAATGAAATGGTAAACAAATTTTTTTAGTAAACTTCCCACCAACTAAATGCCGGACCGATAAATCTAACGGTAAACCAAACGCTAACCATTATAGCAATGCCAATCCAAGCAGTTTTGGTAGTTATAGTCATGAATTTTTCCGATTGACTTTTAGTAATCGGTAACCAAGGTAGAATCCGAGCTTCTTGCCCGTATTGTTCTCCAAGTTTTTCTCTACGGCGTTTTGCTTCTCCCATAATATTATTAACTGTAAAACGAGATAGTTATGGCTCGATCATAGCGTTTTCTGGGACTATCAGTAAGATCATGTGTAAATTTGCTACGTTGTTTAATGAATTTCTCTAAAATTGTTTTTTGTGATTTTGATGGCACGATTACCGAGGGTGATAGCTTTGTCAAAATGTGCCAAAGGTTTGCACCACAGTCATCAAGGCAAATACTATCGGCAATTTATGACCGCAGTTTGAATTTAAAAGTAGGAGCGCAACAATTATTAAATTCTATCGAAAGCGATCGCTATTCAGCAATTATCGACAGTACTGATAGTCTCTCCATTCGCCCTGGGTTGAGAGAATTATTGGATTTTCTGGCCGAACATCACATTCCTTTTATCGTCGTCTCTGGTGGCTTGCGGGGTATGGTGGAAGCAGTATTAAACAGGGAGATTCAGGGAGAACCGTTAATTGATAAAATTACTGCTATTTACGCTACAGATATTGATTTGAGTGAGAAATATTTACGAGGTTATTCTGTTATGGAAAGCGATCGCGAATTGGTCGCCAAAGCAAAAATTATGTCTCAATATTTAGCCAACCAAACTATTGCCATTGGAGATTCGGTTACTGACATCAGTATGGCACTAAAAGCTGATGTAGTTTTTGCTCGCGATCGCCTGATTGGCTATTTAGAGGCAGAAAAAAAACCCTATATTCCTTGGAATGACTTTTTTGATGTGAGAAACTACTTACAGCAAATCATACTATCTTAAAAATTCAACCTTTTACATTAAGCTCGCAGCTTGTTTACCATTAATTTAGAGAAGAAGATAAATACCATTTACCAGACCCTATGTCATCACCCCAGCTAGAAACCGAAACTACCACTGAAGCTAAAGATAGAGATACTTATTTAGACCAACTTCCCGACGAAGTGGAGATGTCTCTGTTCGACCACCTAGAAGAATTACGACAGCGCATTTTTTATGCTTTAATTGCTGTGGCGATCGCCATAGTCGGCTGTTTTATTTTTGTGCGACCTTTAGTTAGATTGCTAGAAGTTCCCGCACAAGGGGTAAAATTCCTGCAATTAGCACCGGGAGAATTTTTCTTTGTGTCGATTAAAGTTGCCGGTTACAGTGGGTTAGTGTTAGCCAGTCCCTTCATTCTCTATCAAGTTATTCAGTTTGTTTTACCTGGATTAACCAGACGAGAACGTCGTTTACTTGCCCCCGTGGTATTTGGCTCAAGTATTCTGTTTGCAATCGGTTTGGCGTTTGCCTACATTGCGCTGATTCCTGCCGCACTTAATTTCTTTATCAATTACGGTAGTGATGTAGTCGAACAGTCTTGGTCGATTGATCTCTATTTTGAATTTGTTTTATTGTTAATGTTCAGTACGGGTTTGGCTTTTCAAATTCCTGTCATTCAGCTAATCTTGGGATTTTTAGGTATTGTTTCTTCGGCTCAAATGTTTGCGGGTTGGCGATATATAGTTTTGGGTGCAGTAGTCTTAGGTGCAATCCTCACTCCTTCTACCGATCCTTTGACTCAATCTCTCTTAGCTGGTGCCGTATTGGGTTTATACTTCGGTGGCATTGGCGCAGTAAAGTTAATCGGAAAGTAGGGGCGATCTCTCCTACTGTTGACTGTTTGCCCTGACAGCACGAAACATCCCAAAACGACACAAGCCGGTACCAAATGCCAATCGCATCAGTAACAGTGTGGGAACTTCCCGCAGGGATTTAATTAAGCCTGAAAAACCAAAGCGAACCAAACCTTGAGGTTTAATTATTCCCTGCCAAATAGAATCTAACCAAGATGGCAGAGTTTCTTGTGACCAATCGGCGGTAATTACCTTGTCTTCTACCAATCCCGTCCCCTCCAAACATTCGGCAAAGCCTTCAATACTAGCAAAAGCAGGATGTGACCATTGATCTAATAATTGCCGCATCACTGGTTCTTCCCAAAAGTTTAGAGGTACGGCGCGATCATCTCGCTGATTCCAATCAGCAACTACTAATAATCCACCAGGTTTTAAGACTCGCAATAATTCTTTGGCAAAAATAGCTTTATCGGGCATATGAGGGCCAGCTTCTACCGACCACACTACATCAAAACTGGCATCGGGAAAAGAAAGGGACATGGCATCATCTACCAAAAATTTAGCATCAACACTTTCTGGGGTTAATTCTTGAGCGCGTTTGACTTGTTGGGGACTGATAGTTACCCCCGTAACAGAAAAACCATAATCTTGTGCCAAAATGCGACTGCTGCCTCCAATCCCACAGCCGACATCTAACAAAGTAGTACCGTGAGATAATTTATCTAAACCACCCCAGCGCACCATTTGATGAACGAAATCAACTTTAGCAACTAAAAAATCTTTATTGCAGGGTGGCGAGCCATAATGACCTAAGTGAATATGTTCGCCCCAGTAAAATTCTAAAATACCATCTTCTGTCCACTGGTCGTAGGAATTAGCTACAGAGTCAGAGGATTGATAGCGACGAGCCGTTGCTAAATAGATAACAATACCTACAATTACAAGTACGAGTAGAAATCCTAGAGCGTAAATTAAATTCATTAAAATGTAAACTTTATCTCAATCTTGATTAACATTTTCTCACTGCGGATTTTGTCAAAAATTAAACCAAATAATTACAAAATTGACAATTAATTTATTGTTTTTAGCTGTTCTGCGTTGTCTAATATGGCTTTAGCTGCTTGTTTACCGGATAAAGTTGCTCCCTCCATACTATCGATATAATCTTGTTGAGTATAACTACCAGCAAGAAAGAAATTGGCAATAGGAGTTGTTTGAGCAGGACGATAGACATCCATGCCTGGAGCTTCGCGATAAAGAGATTGAGCTAGTTTGACTACACTATACCAAGTCATGTTTAATTCTCTAGAAGAAGGAAAGAGTTGATGTACTTGTTCTAGAATTTTATGGGCGATATCTTCGTTTTTAGCCTTAATAAAGGGGTCTCCTGGAGTTAAAACCAATTGCAATAAAGAGCCTTCTCCAGGCTTATAATAATCTCCTGGACTAGCCAAGGCTAAATCGGCAAAACAAGAAAAATCGGCATCGGGAGTATAGAGCAAATTGTCAATACCTACGGCTCGTTCTAATTGTTGGCGTTTTTCTGCATCTTGTAATTCTGTCACCCAACCATCAAAACGTAGTTGAACTGTTGCTACAGGAACAGCTTCTAGTTGATATATATTGTCAAATTCCGACCATTTGCGCCATTCTTGAGGTAAGACTTTTTTAATGCCAGGGACATCACAGGCACAGACATAAACATCAGCACTGATAGTTTCTTCAGCTTCACCATTAGCCACTACTATACCCGTTACTTTGGTAGTATCTCCTTCCTCAAATAAAATTTTTCTTACCTGACGGCGAGTATGTATTTTTGTGCCTCTAGCTGCTAAATATTCCACAATGGGCTTGTGTAGGTATTCACTGGGTGAACCTTCTAACATTCTGAGTACAGAAGCTTCGGTTTTAGTGGCGAAAAACTGAAAGATCGTCAGCATACAACGGGCGGAGATGTTTTCTGTATCGATAAAGCCCAAAGCATAGGCAATGGGATCCCACATCCGTTTTAAACTACCATTATTACCGCCATGACTGCGAAACCAATCGGCAAAACTAATTTTGTCTAAGTCGCGAATAGTTTTCATTGCCCCTTGTGGGTCGATCAATGCTCTAACTATGGGACTCGTACCTAATGCTAGGGAGTTAGCTACTTTATCTATTGCCGATAGCTGAGAAGTAGTAAAGAAAGCTTTTAAACCATTAAAGGGTGCGCCTGTCAAAAAGCGAAAATCTAATTCTCCAACTCTACCCCCTTTGTTGACAAAGGTGTGAGTATGTTCTTTGAGACGTAAATTATTGATCGCCCCAACTTTTCTCATCAATTCAAATAGGTTATAGTAACAGCCAAAAAAGACGTGCAAACCCATTTCTATGTGATTGCCATCTCTGTCTACCCAGCTACCTACTTTTCCCCCCACAAAGGGACGGGATTCAAAAATTTCCACTTCGGCACCAGCATCGACTAAATCAATGGCCGTTGCCATACCTGCTAGTCCTGCACCAACGATTGCTACGCGCATTAAACCTATGTTTCTCGAAAATTGGCTTTACATATTTTAATATACCGCGTTAGTTGGTTTTATTTTCGGTAGCAAATGTCTTAAGTTTGTTAAAGAAGGAAGAAACATCTGGTAAGGGAACAAATTGATCTATGGGGGTCTTGGCGATCGCTATTTGGCTCCAATATCGCTCTTCTAAATCTAAAGCTGGAATTAGAGTTGTAGTTTCTTGAGCAGAAAACATATTAGCTAATTGAAAATCTGAGTAATCAATTAGATGTCTGGGTAATTTGCGGCAAATCAGTCGCTCAAATTCATGGGTAAAGTGAGAGTTAGGACTGCCCAGGCGCGACCAAACATTTAAAATGTGTTCTATAGAAATTATTTTATAACGTCCTAGATATAATGCTTCGATAGTCGCCAAGCGAATCCAACTGGAATTATAGACATTTAACCATTCTTGTAATAATTTGTCAGCATTGCGTCCTTGCAAATCGAAGGCGTAGCTATCTATTAATGATAATGTTTGGGCTATGGCAAAATCTTGGTGACTAATTTCTATCATCGACTTGATTTACAACTCAATTTAAAAATCGATCTTATCTATCCTAACGATTTAATTGGGATGATACTACATTTTCACTTAAAACTTTTACTGGAGGTAAAGACATTGTTTCGGTAAATAACCGATCTCTAAAAGTCATTTCTGTAATTTGTGGCACATTAGGATTGCGAACGGCAATAATGGCACAAGGAATAAAGTTTTTATGAGGATATTGTTCGGCTTTAGATAAGGATATATTTTGAGCATTGACATTTTCTAAGTGTATTTGCGGTTGACGATTTTTTAGCAATACCCATAAAGGATATTCCCAATATTCATTGCCTACTGAAGTTCCATCTCCTAAAGAAAGTCCGATGTTTTTACATTCTGTAGATAAAATTGTTTCTGCTGCTTGTACATAAGGTTCTTGTAGTTGAGGACGATTGATAAAATATTGTTCGATACGACTGAGATTGAAAATATTCGCTTCAGCCATAATGGGACGAAATTTATTTTGGAATACCCAAGGTAAGGAAGCCATTATTAAAAGTATTGCTATGGCATTAGCAATTTTCTGTAGGGGAATGCTCTCTAAAATTATGCCAACTACAGGAGCCAATAAGACAAATATTGCTAGATGATGGCGACTTTGATAAATTTGAATTTTCAACATCAAACATAGCATTAAAAAACAAGCAATAGTTACTAATTGATAAATTAGTAATTGATAATCTTTTCTGAGTTTTTTTCTGAGTAAAAAGTAGAAAAATACCGATAAAACTACAAAAAAGTGCAAAGGATTGCCTGCAACATTTTCATCAAAAGAAATCCCTGGTATTCCACTATAAGAGTCTGCTGTCGTACGAGGATCGAACATATCGACTCCGAGAAAATCGTGAAAAATTAAAATCAGTTTATTAGCAATTCCTGTAATAGGAGTAATAAATTGTTCTAGTTTTAAAGTACGCACGATATCTAAATGCAACCCTAAATTGCGGACGACATTAGATAAAAAAGTAGGTAAACTAATTACTTCAATTTTATATGCCACTGCAAAATTTTTGGGAGTTCCTAAAAAAGAATTAAATAAATCGAAGTTGCGCCAGTAATGACCTATATTCAAAGCGATCGCACTGGCTGTAGTTAAGCCAATTGTTTGCCAAGCGTGCCATCGCCAAGCATGACGATTAAAATACACCAAACTAAACCAAACCATGAAGGGAAATCCATACAAATATGCTGAAGATTTGGTTAAAATTCCCAATCCCAAACTAGCACCAATAAACCAAAAAATATGTACTTTACTTTTAGTTTTGAAAGATAGCAAAATATAATAAACCAAGCAAACCAACCAAAATGTAACCATATAATCATTTTGGGTGCTAGAAGCTTGAAGAATTCCCATGGGAATAGTAGCTGCAAATACCGCAGCAAAAATTTGTCCTCTTTGGTTAGCATTTAATTCTTTAGCTATTAAAGAAACTCCGATCGCACTGCCAATTGCACTAAACCATTGAACTAAATTAGCATAGCGATCGCTGTTACTTAAAATCTGTAAATGAGTAATAGCGAATTCGGCAAATGGTGGGTGAAATAATTGAGGTAAATTATAAGTTGGATAGTGAGCTACACTACGATTTTGTATCCAATGAACTACCCGACTCATGTGATAAGTCATTGAATCCCAAGTGTTAGGAGGAGCTACTACAGAAATTACTCCTACAATAGCAGCTATAGTAATTATTGCTAATAATAGTAAACTTAAAAACCAAGTTAGTTGTTTGGGTAATAAATAAGCTGCTTTAGTAAAATTACTGAGCAATTGTCTTTGATCTTTTTGACGGATGACAACGATAAATAAGCTTAAATTAAATAAACTCCAAGCTAGCAATACCGTAGCAAAATTAAACCAATAAAATAAACTCAATAATTCTGTCGTTGTAACTATAAAAATACCTACAATGACCGAAGCAGACAAGATAGCTTTGCGCCAACAACAAGATCTCTGTCCCAAAATGATGCTTAACAAAACCAGAGATAATAAAGGTAAAATAGCTAACATATTTGATTATTTACGGATTAGTATCAAATCGAAGGCGATCGCGAATCTTGCCACAAACCATTAAACAAAAGTAAGTGGATTCAGCTATAGTCTTCCCAAAACCGCAAGCAAAATCAAATAAAACCAATAAATAAATTTAATTAAATTAAATTTAAACTTTGTTGACTTTTATAACCTATTGCACAATACAATTGTATTGCGTTCTGGACGGCTGATAATTCTTTCTTTTTCTAGTTGATTGATTAATTTAGTTATAGTGACTCTAGTTGTGCCAATAATTTCTGCTAAATCTTGATGAGTTAAGCGTAAATCGATTAATTTGCCAGTTGCAACTTCTCTACCGAATTTGTGCGCCAACCAAACTAAGATTTTATACAGGCGATGATACATTCTCTCTGATCGCACGATATATAATAGCTCTTCTGTTTGTTGAATATGGCGGCGAATAGCATCAGCCAGGCGATAAGATTGATTAACTGGAATACAAGAAGCTTTGACTGTTGTCAGACATTCTATTTGATAGGGATCAACTAATGATAGGGGTTGTCCCACTACATCATTTGAACCCCAATACCCTAAAGTAATGATCGAGCCTTCTTCACTCCAAGTAGAAGTTTTGACTATCCCTTCTTTCAATAACCAGAAAAAATTCGACTCTAAAGGCATAATTTCCTTACAGTCAAAGGTTTGCAGATCGCTATTAAAGATTAAGGTATTCTGCATTGGTTTAATCGCCGTTTTTCAACAATTATCTCAATTTAAGCGATTTATGTAAAGAAACAGTAAACTAGCTTCATCTTCATAGAGATATTTATCGGCATCTAATCGCAAAAAAAAAACTTGAATTTGCAATAATAAATATGAAAAAGTAAATACAGAGCGCAGCTAAAAAATATCATGAAATCTGAAACGCAATTGATATTGTTATTTCTGGGAATACCTCTAGCAGGTTTAGTTTATTGTGGCTTGGGTATTGCGGCTATGGCTAATTTAGTTATGGTGCGAGAACACGCTTTAATTGCTGGTGCGATTTTCATCTTAATTCCTTTTACCATTGCTGCGTCAATTTGGATCTCAGCTTCAGCTAAAGCTTATAGGAAATAGTTTGAAGGGGATAAATTTAATTTTTTATTTTGTATTTTGATATTTAAAGTAATTCCAATAGGAGTTAACAGAGTCAACCACAAATTTTAGATTATTTTCTGAAAAAAACTAGATTTATATATACAAAGAAATATCACAAATAGCTTGGCAATCGCAAACAGTTAAATAATCTAATTGCTGGGCAACTATTATTTCTTGATGATTGACCGTATAACTTGCGATAGAGCCAGAGTCGAAAATATCACAACAAAAATTAAAAAAAGAATGAAAAGCTTGTAAGTATTTATTCATGATTGTTATATTTCTGGTTGGGTTTCTGTAATTCATTTTCACCTGAGTTAGCAAAAAACAAAACAGAAAAAATACATAAATTAGATTATAAATTTATAGTAAAATTGGACAGAAAAAATATAATAATTTTAAAGTTATGATTAATTAACTTCTATTATCAATAAATATCAATTAAATAACTTATGAAAGTATCTCAATCATCATTATCCATCGGGCAAAAAATTTTGCTTTTTGGTGTAGGAAGCATCAGTATAATTACTTTGTCGGTTTTTTATAGTGTTTGGCGCACAGGCGATCGCTTTATTACTGCGGTGACAGGATTATTCCAGCTTGAATCAGTATTTGCTCCCGTAGAAACCCCCACTTCAATAGTGCAGAAAATTCAAGAAATACAAGAATTAACCACTACTATTTATAGTATGGAAACTATTGTTCCAACTTCTGCCGATCGCCGTTGGGGAGATTTTTCTTTAGGTAAAACTAAACTACTATATATCGGACATGGAGAGGTAAGAGCGGGTATAGATCTAAGTCAACTGGCAGTAGAAGATATTCAAATCAATCGCGATCGCATTTTGATCGAGCTTCCGCCAGCACAAATCTTAGATAGTAAAGTTGATGTCAATCGTTCACGTGTCTATGATTATGATCGTGGATTTCTCAATTTAGGACCCGATGTTGCTCCTCAACTACAAACACTAGCCCAAAGAAAAACTCTGGCAGAAATCGTTAACAATGCTTGTAGAGAAGGAATTTTAGAAACTGCCAATCAAAAAGCGAAAACTACCATCGCCCAACTACTCGCCTCTAGCCCAGATAAACCTCTCACAATTCAAACATCCATTGCTGATTGTCCGAAGGTTAATTAACAGTAAAACAGAAGAATAAATAACTCACAACAGATATTCGTGTAACAATAAATACAAAACAGCATAATTAAAAACATTTAATAATCTAATGATCGATTTAGACAAAATTGCTACTCAGTTAGAAAGTCCCAATTCCAAAGATCGTTTACTAGCTCTCACCTCTCTTAGGGAAGTACCTCCCCAAGATGCTGTCCCTCTAATTAAAAAAGTGTTACACGACGAAATATTACCAGTGCGCTCAATGGCAGTATTTGCGCTCGGAGTTAAACCTACGGAAGAATGTTATGACATTTTAGTAAATTTGTTAGAAACCGACGAAGATTACGGAATTCGGGCCGATGCGGCTGGAGCATTGGGTTATCTTAATGATATTAGAGGTTTTGAACCTTTAGTAAGAGCTTTTTACGAAGATAGCAGTTGGCTGGTGCGTTTCAGTGCAGCAGTTTCTTTAGGTAACTTACAAGATATTAGAGCCAAACAACTTCTTTTAGAAGCACTAGATAGTGATGAAGTAATTTTACAGCAAGCTGCGATCGCCGCACTAGGAGAGATCAAAGCTACTGATTCTGTCGATCGCATTCTTGATTTTGCAGCTTCCGATGACTGGTTGATCAGACAAAGGCTGGCAGAAGCATTAGGCAATCTAAATACAGACAAAAGTATTTCAGCTTTAAAATTTTTAGCCAAAGATATTCATCCCCAAGTAAGTGAAGCAGCACTTATTTCTTTAAGCCGTCTGGAGAAAAAATACTCTGAGGCTTGAAGTTGATATTAATTTTTAATTAGATTAGTTAAAAGCCATGCAAGAAAACCGTTAAGCGAGCAGACAAAAATACTGAACAATCAATTAAATTAATAGTCAGTGATTACTATCTTCCCTTACCAAACAAGATAACTTTAATAGTTTTTAAAACAATTATGGCATCTAAAAACAAAGAATAATTTTTAATATAATAAAGATCGTAAGCTACTTTTTGATAGGCATCTTGTACCGACGCACCATAGGGATAACAAACTTGCGCCCAACCAGTAATTCCTGGTTTGACTAAATAACGTACATCATAATAAGGAATTTCTTCTCTTAGTTGTAAGTCAAATTCTGGACGCTCCGGACGCGGCCCAATTAAACTCATTTCTCCTTTGAGGACATTCCAAAGTTGCGGTAATTCGTCAATTCTAGTCAAGCGTAAAAAACAACCAACTCTAGTGATACGGGGGTCTTTTTCCTGCGCCCATTGTATGCCTTTTTGTTCGGCATTTTGATACATCGAACGGAACTTATGAACCTTAATTTTTTTACCATTTAAACCAGTTCTTACCTGGCTGTAAAAAATCGGCCCTTGACTATCTAATTTAATCGCGATCGCTACTACCAAAGTTAAAGGTAAAGTCAGAATTAATAATAATAATACTGCTACAAAATCAATTAATTGTTTGAGTTTGACATTAACTCGATTGTGGAGAATACTAAACCCGGAAGTAAAAGCAAACCAATCATCTTGAACATATGAAGGAGGAATTTTTTGCCAAAACTGTTCGCTAAAATCTGCCAAACTATAGACACATATTCCCTTAAGCCGCATTTCCATGATTTCTCTCACCATGGTTTCTGGTATTTTACTTCCATCTTCAATGAGAATTCCCGACCAATATTGATACTTCCAATCAAGAAAATTTTCTACTGTATCCAATACCGTACAGTTACTATTTTTATAACTAGACGAATTGTTATTCTTGTCTGTTAAAAAAACGAACTCAGTATCAGCATGAAAATTATGATACTCTCGTCCAAAAGCTAATGCTTTTTGATCACTACCCAACACTAAAAAACGACTGTGTTCTTGACTTAGTTTAAACCATTTACTGGCGATCGCTCTCCAGGTTATCGCCCAAACAGAAAATAAAGAGATCGCAATGGAAAGAATTCCTCTACCTACAAGGGGTGAACTGCCCCACAATCCTGTTAAATAAATACCAGAAGTAATTGCTGCTACCGTTCCTAAAATACCAAACAACACTCTTTCTGATAGCAAAAGTCCAGAAAATTTTCGATTTAACTTATAAGTATCTGCTAAATATAATCCAAATAAATAAACTGCAATCAATGAATATAGTATTGGCGATCGCCAGTCTAAAAATTCTTCTAAACGAATAATAAAAGCCAAATTAAAACACAACAACAATCCAATGATATCGCTGGCTACAAGTAGCCAGATAATCGTAGAACGCAAATTAGGACGATCTAAAGAAAATCTTGATTTAGATCGAGAGGAGGATGATAGACGACTCAACGACATTTGGTATTAAAATAGATAGATTTTCTAGCAACTTAAATCAGGATTAATTTTACAACTTGTTGTGTAAAAATACCGCAAACCATTGGAAAAATTCAAGTTAAAAGAACTTAATATGGAGACAATAAACAGTGTTTTAGCAAGACTTTTACTTCTAATGGTTTTCACGTTAATTAGCAGTTGTAGTAAGGCTTTATTCGTTGATACTCAGGTAATTCCTGGAGGCATCAATAGCAATTTCGTCGAAGAAAATCCTGCCTACAGTAGTGATGGTCGTTATTTAGCTTTTGCTTCAGACCGACGGGGTCACAGGGACATTTTCCTCTATGATTTACAACAACGTAATTTAGTTCCTTTACCCAATCTCAATCGTCGCAACTCCAGTCAAGACCGCCCATCTCTCAGTGCAGATGGACGTTACATCGTTTATGTTTCCACAGAACGAGGTAAAACTGACATATTTCTTTACGATCGCTCCAAACAAACAACGGAATTACTCAGTGTTAACATCAAAGGCTCTGTGGACAATCCTACAATTAATGGTGATGGCACTAGAGTAGCATTTCAAGCCAGCCAATTAGGACAATGGAAAATAGTAGTAGTGAATAGGGAATAAAGAAGAGTATAATAACCTCCCCATCTCCCCTATTTTCTTAATTTCACTCGCTTTAGCGATCAACTGAACCCATAATGATGTCAATACTGCCTAAAATTGCCATAATATCAGCTACTTTCATTCCTCGTAGCAAATTAGGTAGAATTTGTAAATTATTAAAATCAGGAGCGCGAATTTTCCATCGCCAGGGGAAGACATTATCATTACCAACGATAAAAATACCTAATTCTCCTTTGCCACTTTCTAAACGAACGTAATGTTCTCCTTCAGGAATTTTAAAAGTAGGGGCAACTTTTTTAGCAATGTACTGATATTCAAAATCATTCCATTGTGATTTACGCCCTTCAGCCATGCGTTTGGCTTCTAAATTCTCGTAAGGACCACCCGGAATACCTTTAAGTGCTTGACGAATAATTTTAACCGACTCTCGCATTTCTCGAATACGAACCAAATAGCGAGCAAAGCAATCACCAGCAGTTTCCCACTGTACTTCCCAGTCAAAATCATCGTAACATTCGTAATGATCTACTTTACGTAAGTCCCATTTAACTCCCGAACCTCTCAACATTGGGCCACTTAGACCCCAGTTAATTGCTTCATCGCGGGTTATTGTACCAATACCTTCTACGCGACGACGAAAGATCGGGTTGTTAGTAATTAACTTTTCGTATTCGTCTACTTTAGGATCGAAATAATTACAAAAATCTTCACATTTATCAATCCAACCATAGGGTAAGTCTACGCATACTCCCCCGACACGAAAGTAATTATTATTAATCAATCGCTGTCCCGTAGCAGCTTCCCAAAGGTCATAAATTATTTCTCGTTCGCGGAAAATATAGAAAAATGGAGTCTGCGCCCCGACATCGGCTAAAAAGGGTCCTAACCAAAGTAAGTGATTAGCAATGCGGTTTAACTCCAGCATGATTACCCGAATATATTGGGCGCGTTTGGGTACTTCAATCCCCGCTAATTTTTCTGGGGCATTAACGGTAATTGCTTCATTAAACATCCCAGCCGCATAGTCCCAACGACTGACATAGGGAACGTACATAACGCTGGTACGATTTTCCGCGATTTTTTCCATTCCTCGATGCAGATACCCGATAACAGGTTCGCAATCGATGACGTTTTCACCGTCAAGAGTAACAATTAAGCGTAAAACGCCATGCATTGAGGGATGATGCGGTCCCATGTTCAAAACCATGGGTTCGGTTCTAGTTTCTATCTGTGCCATAAGTAAGCAGTATTTCCCTCGTTAAGAAGTCTATTTATATTTTTTTGTCTTAATCGGACAACAATCGCCTTGTTATATTTCAGTATAGAATTCTTAGATTATATTTCCTAGTTTATAAAACGATATGACGATCGCTTGATAAATCAATCTTCAAAAATATCTAGTTGTTCAATTTTCTGAGTCAAATGATTATTCTGTTGCTGGGGTTGCACTTGTTTAATCCCCTGACGTAATCCCAAAGCGATTTTACTGTGTTTTTCGATTTGTCCCATTACTTGTTTGGCGCGAGAAATTACTGAAGTGGGCAAACCTGCCAATCTTCCTGCTTCAATCCCATAGGATTTATCTGCACCTCCTGGGGTGACTTGATGTAAAAAAATAATCTTCTCGGACATTTCTTTAACGGTTACTTGATAGTTAGCTACGTTAGCTAAAATTGAAGCCAATTCATTGAGTTCGTGATAATGAGTAGCAAAAATCGTCCGCGCCTGTATTTCTGTGGCTAAATATTCTGCTACCGCCCAAGCAATAGACAATCCGTCAAAAGTGGCCGTTCCCCGTCCGATTTCATCTAATAAAACTAAAGATTTCGGGGTAGCATGGTTGAGAATATTGGCGGTTTCGTTCATCTCAACCATAAATGTAGACTGTCCCGTAGCTAAATCATCCACTGCGCCGACACGGGTAAAAATGCGATCGCATATTGCCAATTTTGCGGCAGTAGCAGGTACAAAACTACCAATTTGAGCAATTAATTGAATTAATCCTACTTGTCTTAAATAACAACTCTTACCACTGGCATTAGGACCGGTCAAAATAATTAAATCAGGACATTCTCCCTCCTTACTTAAGGGGGGTTGGGGGGGATATCCCAAATGAGTGGAATTAGGTACAAAAAAACCTTCTCCCAGAGATTTTTCCACTACGGGATGTCTGCCATCAATAATCTCGATTTCTCTACCTGTCACCATTTCAGGACGACAATAATTCTGATAGACAGCAATCTCTGCCAATCCTGCTAAAACATCCACGGCGGCAACTGCTTTGGCAATACTACGAATTTCTTGGGCTTTTTCGGCGACTGTAGAGCGTAATTCGGTAAATACTTGGTATTCTAAATTATTCAGGTCATCTCGTGCAGTGAGAATTCTAGTTTCTCGTTCTTTTAACTCGGAAGTAATATATCTTTCTTCGTTGGTTAAGGTTTGCTTACGTTGATAGTTATCTGGTGCTTTATCTGCCTTAGAACGGGGGAGGGAAATATAATAGCCAAAAGTTTTGTTATAACCTACTTTTAAATTAGCTACTCCTGTAGTTTCTCGTTCTGTAACTTCTAAGTTA
The DNA here is from genome assembly GCA_050330335.1 of Pleurocapsa sp. Lineage (GTDB taxonomy): Bacteria > Cyanobacteriota > Cyanobacteriia > Cyanobacteriales > Xenococcaceae > Waterburya. The sequence continues at coordinate 16,102 of JBHJNX010000033.1, forward strand.
GCCAACCATTGCTTGTCATCTTCTAATCTCTGACGAATCCCATCTAAACGCTCATCTACCCCATCTCTAATAATTCCCCCGTCTTTAACCTGCTGCGGCGGAGACTCTACTAAACGTTCGATGACATATTTTCCTAATTGTTCTAATTCTGGGGGAATTTTTTGAATCGCTTTGAGGTAGGGAGAAGTCCCAAAAGTTGCGATCGCCGCTAAGTCGGTTAATTTAACTAAAGATTCTGCTAATCCTAATAAATCTCGTGCATTTGCCGAGCCAGAAGCCACTCTACCCGATAATCGCTCTAAGTCGTATATTTTACGCAGCATTGCTCGTAAATCTTGCCTCACAGAAGTATTAGCGACTAATTCTTTAATCGTATCCTGCCTAGCAGCAATTCCCTTGATGTTAATTAATGGTTGCAACAACCAACGACGTAAAGCCCTACCTCCCATTGCTGTATTGGTACAGTCTAAAGCCCATAATAGAGAACCATGAAAAGTTCCATCTCTAACAGTTTGAGTAATTTCCAAATTGCGCCGCGAGCGGTCGTCTAAAATTAAGTAATCTGCTAAACTGTAACTACGTAAAGGTTGTAAAGGAACTTGATAGGCTTTTTGGGTTTCCTCCACATATTCCAACAAGCCTCCCGCCGCCCTGACTCCTAAAGGCAAATGAGCGCATCCCATTCCTTCTAAAGAACTAACCTGAAAAGTGTCTTTAAGTCTTTGAGTAGCTTCGATCAGAGTAAAGGGTTGTTGCGATCGCAGAGAATAACAAAAGCTATCGGGTAAATAGTCTGCCAAATATTCCGATTTTTCCCCCGGACGTAATAAACCGCTAACATCTGGCGCATTAGCAGGAATTAAAACTTCTGAAGGTTGCAGGCGCAATAATTCTAAATTCAAATCTGCCAGATTACTAGATTGAGTCGTAAAAAACTCTCCTGTAGAAATATCGGCATAACTCAGCCCCCAATGATCCCCCGCCACTACTATTGCTGCTAAAAAATTATTGCGTCGCGCCGATAACATTCCATCATCAGTCAAAGTACCAGGAGTTAATAGCTTTTGGATTTCCCTTTTTACTAAGTTCCTTTTTTCCGCAGCAGCAGTAGCAGCATCTTCTATCTGATCGCAAATGGCCACAGCAAAACCTTTTTCCACCAACATAGTGCTGTAACGTTCTAAAGCGTGGTGGGGTACTCCTGTCATCGCCACCCTGCCGATTTCCTTCCCCGCTTCCTTACTGGTTTGAACTAATTCCAACTCCCTAGAAATAGTAACTGCATCCTGAAAAAAGCACTCAAAAAAATCTCCCACCCGGTACAACAACAAAGCATTAGGATACTGTTCTTTCACCTCAACATAGTGATGATACATTGGTGAAAGTTTTTCCTTATCTACAGTGCGATAATCAGTAACAATGGTTTTTTCTGTATTCAGGTGTTTATCAGATGCCATAGAAGATCGACAGTTTAAATATTCTCTACCTAAAACTGTATCGTTTTATTGGTCATTGGTCATTGGTGACAAGTTAAGAAAATGTACAAGTTGTCAAGTGCAGTCAAATCAGGAGGTGTAAACTACCCACCACCAATTGATCAAATAATCTTCTGATGACTAATGACCAATAATTTACCGCCGTCTTGAATAAATGTAACGAAATGCAAAGTATAATAATTTGAGTTAAGTAGTAATTAAAGTTGATTTTTAATATGCGAGTTGCAATCGCTGGAGCGGGATTAGCAGGATTAGCCTGTGCCAAATATTTAGTAGATGCAGGACATCAACCAATAGTTTTAGAACGTCGAGACGTTTTAGGTGGCTTGGTAGCTGCCTGGCAAGACGAAGATGGAGATTGGTATGAAACGGGACTCCACGTCTTTTTTGGTGCTTATCCTAATATGCTTCAGCTATTTAAAGAATTAGGTATTGAAGATAGATTGCAGTGGAAGGAACACACTTTAATTTTCAATCAACCAGAAAAACCAGGGACTTATTCCCGTTTTGATGTCCCCGATATTCCTGCCCCATTTAATGTCATTACTTCAATTTTAAAAAACAATGATATGTTGACTTGGGAGCAAAAAATTAAATTTGCCATTGGGTTATTACCAGCGATCGTGCGGGGGCAACAATATGTCCAAGATATGGATAAGTACAGTCTTTTAGAATGGCTGAGAAAACAGGGAATTGACGATCGCGTTAATAGTGATATTTTTATCGCTGCTTCTAAAGCTTTAACTTTTATTGACCCCGATGATGTTTCGGCAACTATTCCTCTAACTGCTCTCAACCGATTTTTAAAAGAAAGATACGGCTCAAAAGTGGCATTTTTAGATGGTTCGCCTACAGAGAGATTGTGTCAGCCAATGGTAGATTACATCACTGCTAGAGGTGGAGAAGTGCGGCTCAATGCTCCTCTCAAACAAATTGTCACCGATGATGATGGTCGGGTAAAAAGCTTTATTTTAAGGGGTTTAAACGGTGCGCCAGACGAAGAATTAATTGCCGATGTTTACGTTTCTGCCATGTCGGTAGACCCCCTCAAAACCATGATTCCTCAGCCCTGGCAGAATCTAGAGTTTTTCCAAAAACTAGAGGGTTTAGAAGGAGTAGAAGTAATTAACTTACATCTGTGGTTCGACCGCAAATTAACCGATATCGATCAATTACTCTTTTCGCGATCGCCCTTACTGAGTGTTTATGCCGACATGAGTAATACTTGTAAAGAGTATGCCAACCCCAATAAATCGATGCTGGAGTTAGTTCTAGCACCAGCCAAAGATTGGATTAATAAATCCGATGAAGAGATTATTGCTGCAACTCTAGAAGAACTAAAAAAACTATTTCCCCAACATTTTACAGGGGATGAGCAAGCCACTCTACTTAAATATCGCGTAGTTAAAACCCCCCGCTCGGTATATCGAGCCATTCCTGGGAGACAGGCATATCGCCCTACCCAAAAAACTCCCATTAAGAATTTTTATCTGGCAGGAAGTTATACTATGCAAGAATATTTAGGAAGTATGGAAGGTGCGGTGCTTTCTGGTAAACTAGCAGCTAAAGCGATCGCCCAAGACTATGCCGTTGTCCAACCGACTAACCCAGACAAAGTTGCCGTAAAGAGTTAATTCTTAATCTTATCGATAAAAATCGGCTAATAGAATGAGACAATGCTAAATGACGAGCGACATAAGACAGGGTTTTTAAAGACGCGATACAGGTTAGCGTCACAGTCCCTCCTTTTGAGGTTTACTCAAAAGACTCACTCTCACTGGGGCAACAAAATAGTACCCTACTTCTTGTCCAAACCAAGAACTATGTTTCTGCTTGCTGCTGAATGTTGCAATTACCAAAATCCACACTGAAAAAAAACTTAGTCTCCGTAGCCGAGTCATACGAACTCTGCCGTCAAATTACGTCTGAATACGCCAAAACATTTTACCTCGGTACTTTGCTAATGCCCAAAGAAAAGAGTAAGGCTATTTGGGCAATTTATGCCTGGTGTCGTCTCACCGATGAATTGGTAGATGGTGCTAAAGCAAAGTATACTACAAAAGAAACTCTGGCAGAATGGGAACAGCAACTAGAATCTGTATTCTCAGGACAGCCTATAGATAATATAGATGTAGCTTTGGTAGATACAATTCAACGCTATCCTTTAGAAAGTCAGCCCTTTCGGGATATGATTGCCGGGCAGCGTATGGACTTGGTTTGCAATCGCTATCAAACTTTTGAAGATTTAAAATTATATTGTTATCGCGTTGCTGGTACAGTAGGTTTGATGTCTAACGCCGTGCTGGGAATTGGCAAATCTCAAAATCTAGTTCCTTGGGAAAAACAAAAACCTTTATACATCCCTACGGAAGAAGCAGTTGCTTTAGGTATAGCCATGCAGCTAACTAATATTTTGCGGGATGTGGGAGAAGATGCCCAGCGCGATCGCATTTATTTACCCCTAGAAGATTTACAGGCTTTTAACTACACCGAAGAAGATTTATTTAATGGCGTAGTGGATGAAAGATGGCGGGCTTTGATGCGTTTTGAAATTAAACGCGCTAGAGACTATTATCATCGAGCAGAAGTAGGAATACGTTATTTGATTCGTGATTCTCGATTGCCTGTTTGGGCTTCTTTGATGCTCTATCAAGGGATTTTAGACGTAATCGAAAAAAATAATTATGATGTATTTAACCGTCGTGCTTTTGTTTCCAAATATAAAAAGACTGTAGCTTTGCCTATTGCTTGGTTGAGGGCGCAAGTATTGTAAGGAAAAGCCAACATTTGTTCCCCACATAGTTATGGCGATCGCCATTAATTCGCAACTTGATTATTTTTTTAATTTTAATTTCCCTTTTAGCTTTTTATGTTGCTTGGAATTTAGGAGCTAATGATGTTGCTAATTCTATGGGAACTTCTGTCGGCTCAAAAGCGATAACTTTAACCCAAGCAATTATTATTGCAGGCTGTTTAGAATTTACAGGAGCGGTTATCTTTGGCGAGCGGGTTTCTGCTACTCTGGCGACAAAGGTGGCAAATCCTGAGTTATTTATTGCTACTCCCCAGACGTTTTTAAGAGGAATGATCGCGGTATTATTAGCTTGCGGATTGTGGTTGCAGATTGCTACATCCCAAGGTTTACCAGTGGCTTCTTCCCACGCAGTGGTAGGAGCGATCGCAGGATTTAGTTGGGTTGCTATTGGTACTAAGGCGATCGATTGGGGTAATATTGGTTTGATTTGTTTGGGTTGGTTAATTACTCCGATAATTAGTGCTATTGTAGCTATTTGTTTGTATGCTTTACTTAAATATTGGGTGATTGAAAGAGAAAATTCCCTTCAGCAGTTACGAGAATGGATTCCCTGGCTGAGTAGTTTATTAATTACTATTTTTGGCATTATTGTTTTACCGACAATAAGGGAATTACCTTTATTTAATTTATTGTCTTTATCACCACAATCCTGGTCTTTAGCCATAGCTTTAGCATCGGTTACTGCTGTTACTATTTATAGTTGGCGACAGTTAGATAAAGCTCAAAAATTAGCATCAGAAAAAGCTATTTTAGAAAAAGTAATGAGTCGCTTTCAGGTATTAAGTGCCTGTTTTGTAGCCTTTGCTCATGGTTCTAATGATGTGGGCAATGCCATCGCTCCTTTAGCAGTAGTGGTGTTTATTTTTAATACTAATATCGTTCCAATAAATACTCTAGATATCCCCAATTGGATTTTAATTTTAGGTGGTTTAGGGATAGTCGCTGGTTTAGCAGTACAGGGCAAAAAAGTCATTTCTACTGTAGGAGAAGGTATTATTTCTCTCGTTCCTAGTAGTGGTTTTTGTGCAGAAATTGCTACTGCTGCGACTATTTTATTAGCTTCAAGTATTGGCTTACCTGTATCTACTTCTCATGCTTTAGTAGGTAGTGTTGTGGGTATTGGTTTAGTTTCTCAAGATCAAAAGATTAGTTGGTCAACTATACAATCTGTGGCGTTAGCTTGGGTGATAACTTTACCTGCCGCCGCAGTTTTAGGAGGAGTTATTTTTTCGCTATTACGATTGTTACCCATGTTTAATTAAACGCCAAGAAATTCATAAATTCCTACAATAATTAGCAATAATCCTGCAACTAATTCTAGTTTATTTTTAGAAAAAACAGTAATAATTGCCTGACCAATAAATGTTCCTAAACCAATGGTTATTAAGCTGGAAACAAAACTAAAACTACTAGTCAACATAATATTAAGTTGAGCCATACCAGCACCAATACCTGTACCTAAATTAGTAATAGTTAAAGCTAACCCTAAATAAATAGCTTTTCTGAGACTAATGGCTTCATTTAAGGTAAACAGAGTAGGGCTAGGTAATTGTTCTCCGGATGTCTGTTGTGCTAAAGCTAATTTTTTTGACAAGATGCGACCTAAATTAGCACAACCAATTAGAATTAAAACTATACTGCCGATTTTACTGGTCAAATTAGGCATTAACCATTGATGTAACAAATCTCCTAAAGACATAGCCGCGAAAGTGCTAATACCAGATAATAAAGCGATCGCAAAATTACCATAAGAATTAATTGGGGATTTTTTTAAACTATAAACAATACCAATAGTTAAATTATCTAAATTAGTTGAAACAGATAATAAAATTGAGCTTAAAATTGTCTCCATCAAACTTGAATAGCTAAT
>JBHJNX010000034.1:0-37131 GCA_050330335.1 Pleurocapsa sp.
ACTTCTCCAGATATGATGCCGTAAATCACATCCCCCCGTTCTCCTTCGCGAAAAATCACCTCACCCGTTAAAAAAGTCTTAGGGGAAGGTGGTTTTTGAAAAAGTTCTATAGTCTTGACCGGTTCTAACACTTCAACTGCCTCATCTAACTATAGACATTTTCAGATAACTTAGTAATTTAGTAAAGATTTAGTTAACTAATGGTTAACATCACTTCCCATCTCTAATATGCAATGTCACATCAGCAGTAATCGATCGCTCATTCTGTCCGAGTATCTTCACTCTTCTTACTTTTCCCGATATGACGAATAAACGCTAGTTAACTGCTCTAATTCCTCATCAACTTTATCTAGCTGAGTCTGGAGTGAGTTAACTTGCTCAGTAGTGCTTCTGTAATCAGGTTTGATAATCAGAAACTTTCAGACTGAGGTTCGTACTGTTGTTTTTGGTAGTTAAGTTTAGCTTCATCTAATGCTGCGATCGCTTTTTCGATATTAATAGAAGCTTCTAACTCTTTACGTTTTAAGCAGGTATTCCCATGTGTTCAAGATAAAAATGAATAGCTGTTTTCACCATTTATTTTCTCTACCTTGGTTACTAACCGCGATCGCGGGCTTGCCCAACAAAAAACAGAGGGCAATTTCTGCCCCCTTAAAATTGTTAGTTTAAAGTACGAGGTTAGTTTTAGTAGCCGTAAGGAAGATAACCACCGACATCTACTTGAGTTTGGTTGTTGTATTGGTCTGCATCTTGAACGATGACATTACCATGACCGATGGCAGCAGCAGAGTTAGAATTTCCTTGGATGGAGAGTTGAGTATCAGGAGCATCGTAACCGTAACCACCGATTCCTAGTTGAGTTTGATTGCTAACTTGAGTGGTGTCTTGAAGAATTAAGTTTCCAGTACCTACAGCAGCAGCAGAGTTGGAGTTAGTTTGAACGCTAGTTTGTGCATCTTGAGCGAAGGCAGCAACGGGAGTGAAGAGAATGGCAACTGTAGCTAGAAGACTTAGTTTAGTGGATTTCATAATTTTTGACCTCTGTAATTTTTACTAAAAGTTTGTTGTTGTTTGCTTGTTTATCAATTACGTCGGGTTATTTTTTTTATGCACAATCGCCAATATTTTTCTGACTGCCTTCTTTTGACCATTTGTTTAGACTAATCAAAAAAAAGAACGCTCAATTGAGCGTCTTAGAATGATGAAATATTTGATAATAATATTGCAATATTGCGATCGCGAATACTATGAACAAGTCCTGTTAGAAGTTCATTTCCGCTGCTTGGACTTTTTCAACTTGTTTTTTCTTAATCACTAAGAGAATTTGACAGATCATAATACCGCCAACAAAAGCCATCAAACCACCAATGCGTGCCGGACTTTGTAAGACAACTTCAGTATCTTTTTGTCCGAAACCACCTACATTAGGATTGCTAGTTAAAGCTTCTCCTGCGGCAATTTGCTGTCCTTCACTGACTATTAATTCTGGCCCAGCGGGAATTGTATCGACTACTGTATCATCTCCAGTGTTAATTGTTACTTCATAACCACCAGCCTCTTGGTTACTAATAGCGGCGATAGTTCCGGTAACAGAAGCTTTGAAAGCATTATTATTACTCAGTTCACCTGTAGGATAAACTTGTCCGCGTCCGCGATTTGCTCCTAAGTGAACGGGGTATTTACCAAAATGAAGATTTTTATCGGTTTTAGGATTAGGAGAAAGTACGGGGAAGATAATTTCTTGATATTGATCGCCTGGTAAAGGACCGACGATTACAACATTATCGGCACCCTCTTTATATTCTTGGAAATATACACCCCCTACTTTTTCTTGCATTTCTTCGGGAATACGCTCAGTGGGTGCAATTTTAAAGCCTTCAGGGAGCATCAAGACTGCACCGACGTTCAAACCTCCTTTAGAGCCATCTCCCAATATTTGCTGGCTGGCTAGATCGTAAGGAATTTTTACTACTGCTTCAAAAACTGTATCGGGTAATACTGCTTGAGGAATTTCTACTTCGGCTGCTTTCTCTGCTAGGTGACAGTTAGCGCAGACAATTCGTCCAGTAGCTTCTCTAGGAGTTTCAGGAGCAGTTTGTTGCGCCCAAAAAGGATAGGCTGCGGCAGATTGAGCGATAACCATGTCGCTGGCAACAAAAATAACTACTGTGGCGATCGCCACAAGTGTCGCTTTAGTTAGTATTTCTCTGGCAAATCTCACCCATGTCAATGGTGTCAATGTTCTCATTTTTGTGGTCAACAATCTCAAAATGTATTATTTTTACGGAGCGTATAAACTTCGGAGCATACCTCCGAAGACAGCCCTTTACTAATCTTTATAGATCGAATAAGAATTAACTTACTCTATGCCCAGTAAGGTTTTTCACCAGTACGAAAGTCTGTCTCCGTCCATTGAGAGAAAACTAATTTATCATCTTCAGTAACATCAGCATGAACTAATGCTAAAGATAAAGGAGCAGGACCTCGAACTACTTTTCCTTCATCGTTATACTGAGAACCATGACAGGGACAGATAAATTTATTTTCGCTGGCATTCCAAGGAACTACACAACCCAAGTGAGTGCAGACGGCGTTAATTCCATAATTGGCGATAGTATTATCCCCTTTGACTACAATATAGGTGGGGTCGCCTTTGAGTCCTTGAGCTAAAGTGCGATCTCCTGGGTTGTGAGAACCCAAAAACTCACTGATAATAACATCGTTGCCTAATGCGTCTTTAGCAGTTAAGCCACTACCAGCACCACCGCTAGAAGGGGGAATAAAATATTTTACAACTGGATATAATGCTCCCAAGGCTACTCCCGTGATTGAGCCAAAAGTGAGCAAGTTCATAAATTGTCTTCGCCCCATATCCGGGACATCTGAAGAACCAGAAATTTGAGTCATAACTAAACGATAAATTGTATATTTTTGTAAACTAAGATGAGGGCCAGGACACAATTAAGCTGCTGTTGCTCGAATGCAACAGAAATGGCCTGTCTTTAAAAAGTTAACAATTGGGGTACTGTTTGAATATTCAATTCAAGGTCACTACCGAGTCTTGTGGGTGGTTTACTTTGATTAATACTCAAAACCTAAATATAAACCAATGTATTAAATTATTACAGAGATTGAGTAATCGTATCCACTTTATAATTAAGTTCTTTTGTCGGACAAGAAAATGATGACAGGCGATCGCTTACACCAGATATTGTTAGAAAAATGGGGCTGTTCTTACGACATTCAGTTAAGAAAAGTAAAAGGCAAAATTTTTGTTCAAATCATGTGGAAATATCTCGAACAAGCTTCTTTTCCACTTTCTCGCCAAGAATACCAAGAACATCTTGAAGCGATCGCAGTTTATCTCAATGCTTGGGGAGGAGTTGAACAACTACAAAATTTTATTGCTAAAACCCGCGAACGTCCTAGACTGGGTAAAGCTGTTAGTATCCCTCTCGATTTGGGAGAGCGTAGTTCTGAATGGATCGTCGATGATGTTTAAGTAAAATTAAAAATTGTAAGCAAAAGTTAAGTAAATCAAAATTAAAGACTTTTGTAAAGTGTAGAGATTCGATTGTGCGCCAATTCTATTACCATAGAAAGAAAAACCCTAAAAAATAGCTATTAGCTGGTTATATTAATCCATCGCGAGCGAGAACCCCATGTCCGAACAGCAAAAACTCTTATTAGTAGATGACGAACCTGGTATTAGAGAATCAGTACAAGCTTATTTAGAAGACAATGAAGGCTGGACAGTCAAAGTAGCCAGTAATGCAGGTGAAGCCTGGCAAAAAATTGAAGCTCAAACTCCAGACCTGATTATTTCTGATATCATGATGCCCAATGTCAATGGCTACGAGTTTTTGCAAAAAATTAGGGAAGATCCTCGCTACAGAGCTATCCCAGTAGTATTTTTAACAGCTAGAGGTATGACCAGCGATCGCATTCAAGGCTATGAAACTGGTTGCGATGCCTATTTAGCTAAACCCTTCGATCCTGAAGAGTTAGAAGCAATTGTGAGAAATTTATTATCCAGACATCAAACAACTGATAATGGCAATAGGGGTTCGGAATTAGAAAAAATTGCCAAAGAATTAGAAGAAATTAAAGGTAAACTGGATCAAAGGTTGGGTAATAATGCAGGAATCACCACCTCTCCTTCTCCAATAGAAATCGATCTAACTCCGAGAGAACAAAGTGTTTTAGATTTGGTTGCTAAAGGTTTAATGAATAAAGAAATTGCCCGCGATTTAAGTACTAGTGTGAGAAACGTAGAAAAATATGTTAGTCGTTTATTTAGCAAAACAGGTACTAACAGTCGCACCGAATTAGTTCGTTTTGCCCTGCAACACGGCTTAACAGACTAAATTTTGTAAAACTAAATCAATTAAATTATTGACATAGCGATCGCCTTCTAGGGGCATAATTTCTTTTCCGTGAAGAATTTCTTGGCTGATCATAAAATACATCAGGGAACCGATGAATATTTTGGCAGTGGCTTCAGGATCGCTTAGATTAACTTGCGGACATTCCTGAAAATATTGAGTGAGATATTGAATTGCAGGTTTAGCAGTACTGTTAAGATACAGTTGCGATAAATCCGGTCTTTTTTGGGATTCAGCAACAATTAAACGCACAAAGTTTAGATATTCTTGATTTTGAATTCCTGCCAGTATATTGTCTGCTAATTTTTTTAGCACCTTATGGGGTTCTCCCATTAATGGTTCCGACCATACTAATTGAACTCTTTGTGCAGTTATATGTTCAATTAGGGCCGTAAATAGCCCATTTTTATCACTGTAATAACTATAAAGCGTTTGTTTGGATACTCCCGCAGATTTAGCAATGCGATCCATACTCGTACCACTATATCCGTGTTGTAAAAATTCGGGAAGCGCACCTTGAAGAATTTGTAATTCTTTCAGTCCCTTGCGTTTTGCACCATAGTGCTGTTGAGATTGTCCATTAATGTCTATTTTGCTCATAATCTAGCCATTATAGAATTTTTCGCTCAATTTGGTTGACTAGATGCAACTATTTAGTATAGTATTGTAATATACAACTAGACCGTACAGTCTAGTATACTAATCGAACACAACAACAGTCAGTTAAATCAACTATGGAAATAATCGCTCTATCTTTGCTGTTTATCGGCATCACTATTGGTGACGAAATTTTGAAGAGAAATAACGAATCTCAAGAAGGATAAACAGAAGCAATAGTTATCGGTAATGAGTCGTTGTTAAAAGTTAATGGTTTTGTTATGAAATAGAGCATTTTCGGGAACTATATCTGTAGATCGTAGTTTTTGATAATTACCATTAAGTATTAAGTTATGCATTCGACTGCCGATTTACCAATTCAACCCCCACAGATTGATTCAGTACCCGTAGTACAAACTTGGAATTTAGGCAAAGTCTATCGCACTGGTTTTTGGATGAATCAAAAGATAGAATCTTTGAAAAATTGTTCTTTGAGTATTTATCAAGGAGAAACTTTTGGTTTATTAGGCCCTAATGGTGCGGGGAAAACAACTCTTTTAAAAACTTTGTTAGGTATTGTTCGTCCCACCTCCGGAAGAGCAGTTATTTTAAATAAACCCACAGGCGATCGCTCTATCAAACAAAAAATTGGTTATTTACCAGAAAATGCTTATATTTATGATTATTTGACCGCTTGGGAGTTCTTGGAATTTACAGCAGGATTATTTCAAATTCCTAAATCAAAACAGCGTTTAAAAATTATCGAGTTATTAGATTTAGTAGGTTTAGCTCAGTCTACGGCTCGTAAAAAGAAACTCAAACAGTATTCTAAAGGGATGCTACAAAGAGTCGGGATGGCACAGGCTTTAATTAACGATCCCGAAATCGTATTTCTCGATGAACCCATGTCCGGACTAGATCCCATGGGTCGATACCGAATGAAAGAAATTGTTTTATCTCTCAAACGTCAGGGAAAAACCATCTTTTTTAACTCTCATATTTTATCTGATATCGAACAAATATGCGATCGCGTGGCCTTTTTAGCATTGGGAGAATTAATCTGTTTGGGTTCTCTCGATGAGTTGTTGGGTAAAACTAATGCCTACCAAGCCGTAGTTAAAGGGGTAGATTCAGAGGCTCTAAGTCCTTGGGTAACAGATTTAACTTGGGACAACGATCGCTGGCACTGCCAATTAACCAGAGAACCGGCAGAATTTATCGCACATCTCCAAAGCATTGACGCTCAATTGATTTCTTTACAACTTGCTCGCCATTCTTTAGAAGAATTCTTTATGCAGCAACTCAGGGAAAGAGGAATCGAATTTAGCCGCTAGTACCGATTAAAACTTAAGCCGATTAACTTTTGACTTTCTTTTTTCTACTGCATTGTTAGTTTAGAAGTTTTTTCGGGAATTATAGATCTTACTAGCTTTCAAATTTACTCAACCCAGAGATGACCTAAAAAATCCAACCAAAATTCTGTTTGACTATTTTATTGAGGTAATAATTGCTATGGGTTACACCCTAATTGTTGATGATTCTGCTACCGAACGAGCCATAATCACGAGTTGTCTGCAAGAAATAGGAATCAACGTATCTATTGCCATGAGCGGTGAGGAGGCTCTAGAACAAATTAAAAATAGTTCTCCCGACTTAATTGTACTGGATGTAGTTTTGCCCGGACGAAGTGGATTTGAAATTTGTCGCGAGCTAAAAGGAAGGGAAACCACTAATAAAATTCCGATTATTCTCTGCTCTACTAAGGGAACGGAGATGGATAAATTTTGGGGAATGAAACAAGGTGCAGATGCTTATATTCCCAAACCAATTAATCAAGAAGAATTAGTCCGCAAAGTCCAAGAGCTAATTTCTGCTTAATTTTGTTTATTCTTTCCACCTCTAGTCATATATTCTCGTGTCCGACTCACTTTCCCAGTCACAGTTTTCGCTTTCGACTATAGATACCCAACCAAAAGTCTTAGAAGAACAATTTTTAAGATTTTTTCTCGAACCTCAAACTAGGTTGATGTTACCTATCGAACAAATAACGGCAGTTTTGAACATAGGTGTCGGTCAGATTGTCCCAATTCCTCAAATGCCTTCCTGGGTAATGGGAGTTTATAATTGGCGGGGCAATATTTTATGGATGGTAGATTTAGGTCATCTAATTGGATTTAATTCTTGGTACGAACAAGGTATTAATACTTCAAACTATACAGCAATCGTTATTACCCCCGATAAAACAGACGGCTCTCAAGTTATGGGTGATGAATTACTTAGTTTAGGTGCGATCGTCACCCGTGTTGAAGATCTTGAATGGTGTAATACAGAGTTAATTCAATCGCCTCCAACATCATCAGTAACTCAAGCTCTTGCTCCTTTTTTGAGGGGATATTGGCTTGATTGCCATGAGGAAATGATTTTAGTTCTGGATGGGAAAGCTATTGTTACTGCAATGCCTCAAACTTCAAGGGATTAGTAGGGGCGATTTCGGAATCGCCCTTACGGTTATTGGTTGTTAGTTATTAGTTGTTAGTTGGTAGGCGATAAAATGGGTAATTCTAAAACTATTTCTTTATTACAAAAATTTTACAATCTTCCGATCGCTCGTAAAACAGGTTTGATTCCCTGGTTTAGTTTGGGAGCATTGGCGATCGTGGTGGGGTCAGGAAGTCTAATTTTACGTCAAAGCCTCAAAAGTCAGTTATTACAGGAAGCTGAGTCTCAGTTAGCGGTTACTAATATTCAATACAATATTAAAATCGACCAAATGGGCTTCGGGTTTCGCGGACAGTCGGATAATGCGGCAATTGTAGCAGCTAGCGAACTAGTAGCTGGAGGTCAATCTATTGATGAGCAATTACGTCAGCAAGTCAGTCAAATTCTTAAAAACGAAATTACAGCCCGTAATATTGAGTATGCAACCTTAGTAGGTAAAGATAAAAAAATTATTGTCAATGCTAACGCCAATCGCACGGGAGAAATTTTTGATCCTGATGGCTTGGTGAGTAAGGTCTTACAAGACCCCAAACAAATTAAAATCAGCCAAATTGTTTCTTGGCAAGAATTAACTAAGGAAAAACCGCCGTTACCTGAAGGTCTAAAACCAGAAGACACTTTAATTCGCTATACCGTTACCCCTGTATTTTCCAGCACTAATCGTCAACAAGTTGCTGGAGTTTTAGTATCTGGGGATATTGTCAATGGCAAGTCTTCAATTGTTGAGCAAACACTTACAGCTTTTAGTGATCGACAGGGCTATAGTGCTGTTTATTTACGCAATGCTGAAGGCAAATATATTTTAGCCACTTCAATGGTCAATACAGGTGCAAACAAACGGTCTAATATACCTCTCGATGACCAGAAAATTCTCGATTTAGCAATCAACAATTCAACAGTAAGTGTTCGGAGTTTTGGTGATATTCAAGGAGAAAGCTATGCTCTAGCGGCTACAGCCATCACCAACGATCTAGATAAAAATGTAGCAATATTAGTTTATGGTAATCCTCTAAGCTCCATTAACCAAATTTTACAGAGTAGTTTGCTAACTCAGTCGATTTTAGCTGTTGTGGTTTTAATCTTAATTTTTGCTTTGAGTAAAATTCTCTTGCGAGCGATCGCTGAACCAATTCAAGAACTACAACAAGTGGCTCAAGATTTCTCTGAAGGAAATACCCAAGTCAGAGCTAACTTTCTCACTACAGATGAAGTAGGAATACTTGCCAGTACTTTTAATATTTTGGCTGATTCGATCGAACTCAATGAAAAACGCTTAAAAGAAGATGCTCAACGTTCTCGTCTGCTTAAGGAAATTGCTTTCGATTTGGGTCGAGCTATCAATGTTTCAGAAATTTTACAGATTGTAGTAAATAGCAGTCGTACGGCACTAGGGGCAGATCGGGTGATTTATCTCAGTTTTAACGACCTCTGGCAGGGTCATGTAATTACTGAGTCGGTACAGGAAGGATTGCCAACTAGTTTGGGTAAGGTAATTGACGATCCTTGTTTGGTAGAACTTTATGCAAATGGCGAGGGAAAGGAAAAAGTTAAAGCTATAGCCAATATTCGGCAAAAAGACATAGATGAATGTTATCTAAAAATATTAGAACCTTTTGCTGCTACAGCCAGTTTAATCGTATCTGTAACGATCTACGATAAGTTAGTTGGGCTGTTAATCGTCCATCAATCTCACGAACCAAGAATTTGGGAAGAAAGTGACATCGAGTTACTATCTCAGATAGCCCTGCAACTAGGTAACGCTGTTGAAAAAGCCGAACTATTAACCCAGCAAAAAGAATCGGAACAACAAGAAAGACAAGCCAGAGAAAACTTGCAGCGTAGAGCTTTAGAGCTATTAATGGAAGTCGATCCAGTTAGTCAGGGAGATCTGACAGTTCGGGTTAAAGTTCAAGAGGATGAAATCGGTACTATTGCAGATTCTTACAATGCTACTATTGAAAGTTTGCGTAAATTAGTAGAACAAGTACAAAGCGCAGCTACTTTGGTCTCTATTACTACCAGCGATAAAGATCTTTCGATTCAAGAGTTATCTGCTGGTGCATCGGCACAGACTCAAGAAATTACTATCGCCCTCAGACGAATTCAGGATATTACCGAATCGATTAAAGCTGTGGCCAGTAATGCTGCTGCGGCCGAAATGGCAGTACGTCAAGCAGTCGAAACTGTTAAAGCAGGGGATGATGCTATGAACAGAACAGTAGAAGGTTTCCAGGGAATTAGAGAAACTGTAGCCGAAACTGCCAAAAAAGTGAAACGTTTGGGAGAATCATCACAAAAGATTTCTAAAGTGGTTAATGTAATTAGTAATTTTGCCGATCAAACTAACTTATTAGCTTTAAACGCCAGTATTGAGGCAGCCCACGCAGGAGAAGAAGGTCGGGGATTTGCCGTAGTTGCCGATGAAGTGCGATCGCTGGCTCGTCAGTCTGCTGAAGCTACATCGGAAATTGAAGCTTTAGTGGCGGAAATTCAAGCGGAAACTAATGAAGTAGTAGCAGCAATGGAATCGGGAACAGAACAAGTAGTGGCGGGGACTAAATTAGTCGATGAAACTCGCTATTCTCTAATTCAAATCGCCGATGCTAGCAATCAAATAGATCAGTTAGTTAATGCGATCGCCCAAGCGACGGAAAAACAATCTCAAGACTCAGAATTAGTTAGTCAAACTATGCTTCAAGTAGCAGCAATTTCCGGTCGTACTGCTACTGAAGTCAATGAAGTTTCGGCATCTTTTAAAGAGTTGCTGACAGTGGCACAACAGCTACAGGAGAATGTCTCCAAATTTAAAGTCAACTAAATTGTACTTTTTCCTTTGTTATTAAATTAAATTGACTCATTATCTTTGAGATATCGTTCATGAAGAACACCTCTTCTAAAAATCATCTTTCTACATTCCAGCTAGCTAATGCTTCTTGGTGGCAAGATCGCAGTATCCTTTGGAAAACAAAGGTTGTAGCCATTGCCATTGGCACGATTCCCCTGAGTTTTATTGCCTATTATGATACGGCGCGTTCACTTGAGGGAGAAACTGCTACTGCCAAACAGACTTTGGTTAATGAACCAATCATCACTCAGCCAAGAATTTCTACCGATAGTAATTTAGTATTTGTACCTCAAAAACAATTAAGCAATATTTTTATTTTAGGAACGGGAGTGGCTGCTTTAATAGTTAGTGCGATCGCTTATGCTGTAGTCAATCGTACCATGCGTCGGATTTTGGTGGTAGCCGATGCAGTAACAGCAATTGGTCAGGGGGATTTGAATACTCGTGTCAATTTATCAGGTAAAGATGAATTGGCAAAACTGGCTGACAAGATCAACTTAATGGCAAGTCAGCTTAGTAATTCTTTTCAAAAACAGAGTTTATTAATCCAACAAGCAGAACTTTTACAAAATCTTACCCTTCAATTTTCCGTTGCTTTTAGTTCAGAAGAAATTATTAATACTGCTGTGGCTGAAGGTAGAAAAGCACTAAAAAGCGATCGCCTGATTTACTATCAATTTGATGATACTTGGCAGGGCAAAATCATCGCAGAATCTGTATTACCTGACTTTACTCCTTCTTTAGGCAAGAAAATTCACGATCCTTGTTTTGCTGATAAATATGCCGAAGAATACCGACAGGGAAGAGTTAGAGTTATTAACGATCTCGAACAAGCCAATTTAACTAATTGTCATCAACAACAACTAGAAGCTTTGACGGTTAAAGCTAGTATAATTGTACCAGTCATCCTTCAAGAGAGACTAGATGGATTATTAATTGCCCATCAATGTTCTGCACCGCGAGAATGGCAACCTGATGAAATCGAGCTACTAACTCAATTAGCCAATCAGATTAGTTTTGCAGTTACTCGCCTGGAATTTGCACGGCAACAACAACAAGCGGAAACTAGAGAAAAACAAGCTAAACAAGCAATTCAAAGCCGAGCTTTAGATTTACTTAAAGAAGTCTACGAGGTTTCTACAGGAGACTTGACTATTAGAGCCAGAGTTACCGAAGACGAAATCGGTACAATTGCCGACTCTTACAACTCAACTATTGCCAGCTTGCAAAAACTGGTAGATCGAGTCAAGACTGCCACCGAGGAAGTAAAAATTACTACAGAAGACAATGAGCTAGTAATACAAAAAATGGCGAGAGAAACTATTCTGCAAGCGGATAAAATTGGCGAAACTCTCCAACAAATTCAGCAAATGTCTGAATCAATTAGTAAGGTATCACTCAACGCCACTCAAGCCGAAGATTTTGCTAAAGTTGCCAATGAAACCATCGCAGCAGGAGACAGAGCGATGGATCGAACCGTTAATGAAATTAACGCTATTGAAACTACGGTAATTGAAACCGCAGCTAAAGTAAAACAACTGGGAGATTCTTCGAGAGAAATTTCTCAAGTGGTGAATCTAATCGGTCGTTTCGCCGCTCAAACTCACCTATTAGCCCTGAAAGCTTCTATTGAAGCAGCACGAGCAGGCGATCGCGGTAAGGGGTTTGCCGTAATTGCCGATGAAGTTCGCTCTCTAGCCAGTCAATCTGCTGAAGCTACAGCAGAAATCGATAATTTGGTCACGAAAATTCAGTTAGAAACTAATAATGTAGTTGAAGCGATGAACTTGGGGACACAGCAGGTAGCCAAAGGCACTCAATTGGTACAACAAACCCGCGAAAGTCTCGATCGCGTTACTGTCGCCAGTCAAGAAATTAGTCGTTTAGTGGGAGCTATTACTGAAGCTGCAACTTGGCAGTCTCAAACCTCTAAGAATGTCAGTACTACTATAACCAATGTAGCGGAAATCGCTCAAAATCATGCTCAATCGGCAACTCAAGTCTCGGCTTCTATTAAACAACTATCTGTTGTAGCAGAGAAACTGCAAGCAGGTATCGACAAGTTTAAAACTTGATTTACTCACTCTGATAGTTTCCAGTGGGGCTGTCAGAAATCTCAATGTAATTGCAATTCTACTTAAACCATGTCACTCAACCCCGATATTCGCGATCGAGCATATCAATTTTTTATCGAAGAAGCTCAAGAATTGCTTCAAGTATTGGAAGATGGTTTATTAGCTCTTAGAGAAGACCATAGCACCAATAAAGTTCATGAGTTAATGCGGGCTGCTCATTCAATTAAGGGAGGGGCAGCTAGTGTAGAATTAGAAGCAATTAAACATTTGGCACATCGTTTAGAAGATTTTTTTAAAGCTCTTTATAATGACAGCGTTGAATTCGATTCTGAGTTAGAAAGCTTATTATTACAAGGTTATGATTGTCTCCGCAATCCTTTAACTCAACAGATGGCAACAGGTACTCATGATGAGGAAGTCGCTCTATTAACTGCCGAACCGATTTTTGCTGCTTTAGAAGTACGTTTGGGGGATGCTCTAAAAGATACGGATAATTATATTCCCAATTCCCATGACTTGGGAGTAGATATCATCTCATCAATTTTTGAAGTAGATGTGGTTCAATCTTTAGACAGATTAACCGAAGTAGCCAATAATCCTCAAAATTATGAAGTAGTAGGAGAATTACGGGCGCAATTAGAAGTTTTTGCCGGATTTGCGGAATTATTTAGCTTACCTGGATTTACGGCAATCATTCAAACAGCACAGACTGCGTTAGAGAATTATCCAGATCGTGCTTTAGCAATTATCAAAGCAACGATCGCTGATTGTACTCTGGCTAAAGATGCTATTTTAGCAGGCGATCGCGATCGCGGTGGAAAAGTTTCCGCAGCTTTGTTGGCATTAACTCAAGTTGATGGCGGGGAAAATAATCTGTCTACAGAGCATACGGATGCCATACCCTTAGATGATAATTTTTGGGCTGTTGTACCTGATGGTGAGACAGAATCTTTGGTTGACGATGTATTTGGCACAATTCCCGATAACGCTGAAGAAACCGAAGTAACTAGCGATAATTCTGTTTTAAATGACGTATTTAGTTTGATTCCTGATGCTGTTGGTGAAATTACTTCTTTAGAAGAAACCCCAGTTGACGATATTCCCTTAGATGACGTATTTGGTTTGATTCCTGATGCTGTTGGTGAAATTACTTCTTTAGAAGAAACTCCAGTTGACGATATTCCCTTAGATGACGTATTTGGCACAATTCCCGATACCGATCCTGAATTTAACCCTTCTAATGATTTAAATATTGATTTTGACGAGTTATTGGCGACAATTCCTGAATCTAATTTCCAACAACAGAATACTGCTCCACCTCACAACGAGGAATTTAATTTTGATAACTCTCCTCAAGGCGAATCAGATCAATTATCCCCAGCAAAAAATATTGAAAATTTAGTCGAATCAATTGAAGAAACCTTTGATACTCTGCCTCCAATCGATAGTATTCCTGCTTCTTTAACTTTTTCAGAAACTAAAACTACATCCCAACCAAACCAAACTAAATCCCCTCCTAAATCTTCTACTCCGATAGCTAAAAACAAAACTACTAATTTATCCGTCAAAGTAGAACTTCATCGTCTAGAAAGGATGAATAATCTGATTGGGGAATTAACCATCAATCGCAATAGTTTAGCCTTACAAAATCAACAGTTACAAGATAATGTAAGAGAATTACTGCAAAAATTTTCTCGTTTCCAAGAAGTTACTAAACAACTTCGAGAAATTTCTGACCGAATGTTGATAGAACAAAGACAGGGGGATGAGTTACCTGTTGCAAAAGTCCAAGAAAATATTGCACAACCAGATCTTTCTATTTTAGCAATATCATCAATTGACAAAAGCGATCGCTCTACAGACTTCGATTCTTTGGAAATGGATAGCTATAGCGTTCTCTATAATGCACTTGAAGTAGTTTTAGAAGAAGTAGTGCAGTTAGAAGAAAGTGTAGATGATATTGCCATTTTTGCCAAACAAAGCGATCGCACTATAGATACTCAACGTCAAATGTTGGGACAGATGCGGGATGAATTAATGTGGGTGCGAATGTTACCCCTAGAGCAAATTTTACAGCGTTTTCCCCGCACCTTAAGGGATTTAGCTCATAAATATCAAAAACCAGTAGAATTACAACTAACGGGTACTGGAGTATTGGTAGATAAGGCTGTATTGGAAAAACTCAATGATCCCTTACTTCATCTACTACGAAACGCTTTCGATCATGGTATTGAAACTAGAGAAATACGTTTACAACAAGGTAAACCAGCCACAGGAAAGATTGAAATTAATGCTTACTATCAGGGAAATCAAACCATTATTGAAGTTAAAGACGATGGCAAGGGGTTAGATTTAAACAAAATTGCTCAAAAAGCCGTAAGTCAAGGATTAATTTCGCCACAACAAGTCAGTACAGCCAGTAAAGAAGAGTTGTACGATTTAATTTTTGAACCAGGATTTTCTACCGCCGAGAGGGTTAGTGAAATTTCCGGACGAGGAGTAGGGATGAGCGTGGTACGCTCTCAAATAGAATCTTTAAAAGGTAAAATTACGGTTGAATCTACACCGGGAAAAGGTTCGGCTTTTACTTTGCGTCTTCCTCTTACCCTAACGATTGCTAAATTATTAGTATGTTCTTTGGGCAATACTGCTTTTGCTATTCCTTCAGATAGTGTTGAGGAAATTGTCATTCCCGTCGAAAAACAAATTCAATTTTCTGGCAGTCAGAAATTTTTAACTTGGGAAAGAATGCTCGTTCCAGTTTATTCTCTCAAACAATTACTGGAATATAATTGCACCATGCCCTATACGGGTTTAAACAGCAAAGTTTTTGAAACCATCGCCACTCCCGATGATTGGGCGTTACCATTACTATTATTACGGCGAGGACAGCGATTATTTGCCTTAGAAGTAGAAAGCTTAATCAGCGAACAAGAATTAGTGATCAAACCTTTCAGTAAAGCGATCGCTCCACCAGCATATATTTATGGTTGTACTATTTTAAACGATGGTACTCTAGTTCCTGCTTTTAATGGAGTAGCATTAATTAATGAATTTGTCGGAGAAGAAATTACGACAACCCTCGCCACCTCAATAGAACTTAATTCAGAAATTAACCAAGAATTAGTTGAATCACCCTTACCTCCTTCTGTAGCAAAATCAAGAGAATCTCCAAAATCTCAACCCAAATTAATATCAGAAGTAACTCCAACAAACTTAATCGGTAATAGCGATCGCAATTTAAAAACTGTCAAAATACAGACAATTATGGTAGTAGATGATTCTACTGCCATGCGTCGAACTATGGCATTAAGTTTAGAAAAACAAGGTTATCGAATCATACAAGCCAAAGATGGCAAAGATGCGATCGAGAAATTCCGCCAAAACTCCAATTTAAATCTGATTATTTGTGATATTGAAATGCCGACGATGAACGGCTTTGAATTTTTGGGAATGCGCCGTCGCGATTCAGAATTATCCACAATTCCCGTAGTCATGCTTACTTCTCGTAGTGGTGCAAAACATCGTACTTTAGCTACACAACTAGGAGCTAACGGCTATTTTACCAAACCTTACATCGAACAGGAGTTTTTACTAGAAATCAAAAAAATCTTAGATGCCAAACAAAATTTACCAGATAAACCAACTACTACAACTAAAACTATCATCGAACGTAAAACTATTTTAATAATCGATGATTCTTCGGCTTTAAGAAAAACCCTCACTTTAACTTTGGAAAGAAAAAATTATCGAGTTTTACAGGCAAGAGATGGAGCAGAAGGATTAGAGTTACTGAGAAATAATTTACACACAGCTTTAGTTATTTGTGATGTTGAAATGCCTAATATGAATGGCTTTGAGTTTTTAACTACTCGCCGTCAAGATGTTAAGTTAAGCAATATTCCCGTGGTGATGTTAACTTCTCGCAGTACCGATAAATATCGTACCTTAGCAGAAAAATTGGGGGCAAATGATTATTTAATCAAACCTTATGTAGAAGATAAATTTTTAAGAGAAATAGAGAAAATTATTAACAAATAATCAAATAAGTTTATTTTTAACAAGGTAATTATGGGTAGGAGTTTAATTGATTTTCAATTACAAGAAACAACAAAAAATTATCCTGATTCGACAATCAAATTATTAGTATTTGATCTCGGTAAATTGACTTTAGCCTTACCAGTAGAACAAGTACAAAAAGTTATCAAACATTCGGCAATTTATGGTAGTGGATTGAGCTATGTCAATCTCCTTCACTTAGGAGAACAAGAAGTAGCAGTTATCGATTTACATCGAAAATTATTTAAAGTCAGTCAACCAGAAATATTTAATGACAAAGGCTATTTTATTATTAGTAAGAGTGTCATCGGCGAACCATTGGGAATTATGGTGGCTCAAACTCCCAGTTTAATCGATGTTTCTTTAGACAGAGTTCGTACTCTTCCTAATTCTTATCGTCATGCAGATACTCTGGCAATAGCCAGTCATGTAGCAGTAATTCCACAACCAGACAATAAATCTTTAACTGTTTTTATTTTGGACTTGAAAGAATTAATCTAATCTAAAATTTGAGATCTAGAACCAATAGCTGGAATTTAAAATGGTATCGACTCATACTCAGCAATTAAATCATGCTCTCAAAGAATGGGCTGTAGCAGTAGAAGCATTGCAAGCAGGAAAAACAATTATTTTATTGAGAAAAGGTGGTATTAAAGAAGTTAAGAAAGGATTTCAGGTAAAATACCCTAAATTTTGGCTTTATCCTACCTACGAACATCAAAAACCAGAATTGCTCAAACCAGAATATGCAGCTAAAGTTACTCCCGTAGAATCTGGCTGGCATCCAGCAAAAATTACCATTAGTGTTTGTGGAGAGATTACTAAAGTTATTCCGTTACAAGATCGCGCTAAGGTAGAAGCCTTACAACCCTATCATATTTGGAACGAACCAATGATCAGCGATCGCCTTAGTTGGCAGAGCGATCGACCTATATTACTTTTATTATTAAGAGCCTATCGTCTTCCCCAAGAGAAAATAATTCCTTTTGATCGCGCTTATGGCGGTTGTAAATCTTGGATCGATTTAGCTGAACCAATTTCTACAGAAACACTAGTTCCCGTGTTAGATAATGAGGTTTACCAACAAAAAGTTGCCGAAATTACTGAATTAGTTAATTGTTATTCAAACCGATATTGATTCTTTAATTGTTTGCTGTTTCTCATCTTGAGTTGTCTCGGCGATCGCTTGTTCTGCGGTTACTGGTGCTAAGTTGACCGCACAGGCTTTTAATTCTGGTTGAAGAGAGGAAGGACAGGCTTCTGGATGAGTTAGAGCATTAGCTTCAGTATCTTTACCCCACAATGCCCCCCAGTGCATGGGTACAAACACCGTACCTGGAGTGATCGCCTTAGTAATTTTAGCGGCAAATCTTCCCCTACCCCGACGCGATCGCACTTCTACTATTGTACCTTCTTCTATATTTAATTTTTCAGCATCTTTGGGGTGAATTTCGATAAATGGTTGGGGCTGTTTTTTCATTATTTTCTCGATGCGTCCGGTGCGAGTCATGGTGTGCCAGTGTTCGTAAAGACGACCGATAGTTAAAACGTAGGGATAAATGGGGTCTACAGGTTCGGCTAATCCTTTGGAGTGAAAAGCAGCAAATTTTGCCCTGCCATCGGGAGTATTGAACCTACCGTCGGTATATAATCTTTTAGCTATAACTGGTTCTTCTTTGTTTTTAAATAAAGCTGAAAATAACTTAGACTCCTCTGGTTTCTCACCAGTCACATTACCTTGAGTAGCGCACTGAATTTTTTCAGCACTAATATCTTCTAAAGGACAGGGCCATTGAATTGGGCCTTGTTGGCGCAATCTACCGTGAGTTAAACCAGTCATGTCACAAGGACGACCTGCGGTAAGCCGAACGAATTGGTGATAAACTTGCGCCGAATTAGTAAAGTTAAATTCTTTGGTAAATCCTAATCTTCTACCCACTTCAGCAAAGATTTCCCAGTCTGGTTTAGCTTCCCCTGGGGGTTGGCGAAACTGGGAACACAAAGTTACTACCCGTTCGGAATTGGTCATCGTGCCTGTTTTTTCCCCCCACTGTGCCGCAGGTAAAACTACATGAGCATATTCTGTGGTTTCCGTAGGATAGTAGGCATCCTGAACAATAGTAAAAGGAGATTTTAACAGAGCTTTTTTGGTTCGTACTAGATCGGGCATACTAACAGCGGGATTAGTTGCCGCAATCCACAACAGTCCTACATCTCCTGTTTCCAAACCCGTAATCATATTCCAGGCATCTTTTCCTGGTATGGGGGAGATACTGCCCGCAGGAAGTTGCCACATAGTTTCTACTTCGGCGCGATGCTGAGGATTTTTCACTAGACGATAGCCAGGAAGAATATGAGATAGTCCTCCTGCTTCCCTACCTCCCATGGCATTGGGTTGCCCTGTCAGAGAAAAAGGGCCAGCCCCAGGTTTACCAATGTTTCCCGTCATTAGATGTAAGTTAATGATAGTACGGACTTTTGCCGTCCCTTCTGAAGACTGATTGACTCCCATCGACCATAGAGACAGGACTTTTTGAGATTCTGCCCAATAACGCGCTGCTTGTTCTAAATGATCAATGCGAATACCACATTTACGGGCTACTACTTCAGGGGGATAATCTTTAATCACCTGAGTGTAAGCGGAAAAACCTTGAGTACATTC
This sequence comes from Pleurocapsa sp., assembly GCA_050330335.1. GTDB lineage: Bacteria > Cyanobacteriota > Cyanobacteriia > Cyanobacteriales > Xenococcaceae > Waterburya. The sequence goes on from JBHJNX010000034.1 coordinate 19,123, forward strand.
ATCGATAAACAGGGTATCTATTTCTCCCCAACGCAACAACAAGTGAGCGATACCATTGAGTAAATCTATGTCTGTTCCTGGCTGAATGGCTAGATGCAAATCGGCGGCGGCGGCAGTTTGAGTATAGCGGGGGTCTACCACAATCATTTTAACGTGGCGGTTTTTTTTGTGGTGTACCCGCAAGCGATTAAACACAATGGGATGGCATTCGGCGGTATTAGTCCCGATTAAAAAAGCACAATCGGTTAATTCTAAATCGTCATAACAACTAGGAGGGCCATCAGAACCAAAACTTTGAATATACCCTGCTACCGCAGAAGACATACATAGTCGGGAATTAGCATCAAAGTTATTCGTTCCCAAACAGCCTTTGAGTAATTTTTGGGCGATATAATAATCTTCGCTTTGAAACTGTCCCGAACCATACATACAAATGCTATCAGCCCCTTGAGTGGCTATAACTTCAGTTACGTGGTTGACAATTTTGTTGAACACTTCATCCCAACTAACGCGGTGCAGTGGTTCGTCTAAAGAATCCCGCATCATTGGGTATTTCAACCTATCTTTATCCAGAGATTCAGCAATTGTTCCCCCTTTAATACATACTTTACCTTTACTAGATGGATGCGAGCGATCGCCCCTAACTTGCCAAATGGGATTTCCCTGACTGTCTCGATTAGTGGATTTTCCCGGTTGCGCTGGAGGTAATACTTCTAGTCCACAGCCAACACCACAGTAGGGACATAAGGTTTTGGTTGGTTCTGTCACGTCGCTTTTCTCCAATGTTGAAAATTATTATTCCAGGTTGAATTTAAAATTTGACTTCTGTTTTCATTTGGGGAGTTGAAGTAACTTCTGCTTCTTCTCCCTCATGAGCCTCGGCAAATGAGCCTTGAGGTTCTTTAAGAACTACAAAACACAAAGCGGCCACGATTAATGCTGCTACACCCATAACCTGGAAAAATATAGCGTTAGACTGTGCCAAAATTGCTGCTGAAGGTTCTGCACCGCCACCCAACCAGGTGGGTAATAAACTGAAAATAGTTAAGTAAGCTACTGCACCAACGTTACCGTATGCACCCACATTACCTGCAATTTGTCCTGTAACGCGGCGTTTAACTAAAGGAACAATGGCATAGGTAGAACCTTCTCCCGCCTGTACGAAAAAAGAACAAGCCATCGTTAAGATAATTGCCGCAGGTAAAAACCAAGCACTACCAACTTGACTTAATAGTAAATAACCAATACCCATACAAGCAGTTAACACGCCCATAGTCATTTTACGACTACCTAATTTATCGGAAATTAAACCACCACCAGGACGAGCCGCCAGGTTCATAAAAGCATAACTAGAAGCAATCATTCCTGCTTGAGCTTTACTAAGAGCAAAAGTACCTTCAAAAAATGCAGGTAACATGGAAACTACTGCTAATTCCGAACCGAAGTTAACGATGTAAGTAAGTTCTAAGATAGCTACTTGCGAAAAACTGTAACGGTCGGCGGCGGGGTAGCGTTTTTTACCAGTCATCAAATCTCGGTTAACATTCCAACAGTTGTATGCTTGAAACAGATATAAGCCAATCAGAAATACCCAAACAATATACATTGTACCAGTACCGTACAATCCAACTTGAGTTAAACGCCAAGCCAACAGCATCAAAATAGCAGTTAAAGGCACATTCATCAGCATGAGAAACCAGAAATCTCTTTTGGTAGTGACTTCCAAACCTCTAGTACTTCTGGGTCTTCTGTAAACCTTACCATCAGGAGTATCTTGAGCATTAAACAGATAAAACACGCCATATAAAGCAGCCACAATCCCAGTACCGGCGATCGTTGCACGCCAGTTAATGGCATCACTAGAGCCAAATGCTAACCAGCCACCAACAGTTGCCAAAGTAAAGGCCGAAAATGCCGAGCCAAAGTTCCCCCAGCCTCCATAAATTCCTTCTGCCAAACCAATTTCCTTGGGGGGAAACCATTCAGCCACCATACGGATACCAATAACAAATCCCGCACCCACAATACCCATTAATAAGCGAGCAATTACCAATTGGCTAAAGTTTTGTGCCAAGGCAAACATGATACAGGGGATCGCTGCATACATTAACAGCACTGAATAAGTTAACCTGGGACCAAATTTGTCTAACAGCATCCCAATAATAATGCGAGCGGGGACTGTTAAGGCAACATTGCAAATAGCCAAAGTTCTGATTTGGGCATTAGTTAAATCCAGATCAGCTTGAATGGTTGTCGCTAATGGTGCCATATTAAACCAGACAACAAAAGATAGAAAGAATGCCAACCAGGTCATATGCAGGATTTTATACCTACCCCTAAATTGCCACATTTCTCCAAGCATTTTTTACCTTCCTTCAAAAATCAAAAACTACAATACTAAAAATTTAAATTAACTGAGAAATTCGAGCTAAAAATTTCAGATCGACTATAGAAGTTTTGACGATGCTTCAGCTAGACAATTGCTTTAAGAGATTTTTCACCAGTAAATAACAAATGGCGATAACTTTTTCTTCTTAGCAAGAATCACCGATACTCAAAATTACGATCAAAATTATTTACCTCGATTGAAAGTAAATCTTTAGCTATCTGAGTTATTAGGTTGGCACTTGTAAAATGGTTTTTTAGTATATTTAGCTACTAAAATTTCCCTCTTGCCCAAATTTATGAGATTTTTACATTTTTTCCATACTTTTTTTGCATAAATTAGTTAAGGCAGTGGCGATAGATTAGCATTCATGACAAATTGCTACATATTTCTTTCAGTAATTTTTAGTAGAGACGCTCTGAAAAATTATGTTTAGTATTTAGATAAAATCAATATTTTCAAGTTTAAAAATGTGGATTAATTTTGAACAAAGTATAGCTAAAAGACTTAATTTAGAAGAGTTAGACCGCGAACAAACTAAAACCAAAAATTTAAGAGCCAAAGGAGCAGCAATTGTTAGAGGTGTAGCCGGTTCTGGCAAATCTTTAGTATTGAGAAATAGAGTAGAAAAACTAGCCGAAGATTACGACGATATTTTAGTTTTAAGCTATAACCGCTTGATGAATAGCTGGCTGAAAGCGAACTTTCAACAAAGTAATATTAGTGTTGAATGTAAAACCTTTCATCAATGGGCATATCAAAAACTTAATTATAGTTATAATTACGAGCCAGACGAAGTTATTAGATTAGCGCGTAAATGTAAGCGACAATACCAGGCAATTTTAATTGATGAAGCTCAAGATTTTTATGATGAATGGTTTATAGCCTTACTAGAAGTATTAGACCCTAAAACAGAAGCTTTATTTATTGCTTATGACAATACCCAATCTGTTTACGGACAACCCCATCGCCGACAGTCTAACTGGACTTGGAAAAATTTAGGAATTGAACTAGCTGGAGGGCGATCGCAAGTTTTTGATGTCAATTATCGTAACTGTCCTGAAATTTTAGAATTGGCTTGGCAGTTTATTGAACCTGCACTAATAGCGGCTAATATGAAAATAGAAAAAAGGGAAAAAGATGAAGAAGGCAGAGTAATTCATACTCCCAGTATCGGCAGTATTATCGAACCGAAAAAGAAAATGTCACGTTCTTCGGGGATTAAACCTTTATTATTAGCAACTAATTACGAAGATCTGCCTAATAAAATTGCTTATGAAGTTCGAGAAGCCTTAAAAACTCACGCAGAATCTTCCATCGGTATTTTGGTTCATCCTCAAGCTAAAGATCTACAACAAGAAATTAGTCAAGAATTAAATGCTCTAGATATAAAACATCACGCTCCACAAAGTTCTGATCAAAGAACAGCAAATGTAGTTGATCGCCCTTACATAATTGTCGATTCTTGGAATGCTTTAAAAGGAGTAGAATTTGATGCGGTCATTATTCCAGGAATTGATAGTTTAACCCAATATCATGCAGAATCTGAATTAAACTTTGAAGTGCAAGCAGGATTATATACCGCTATGACTCGCGCTAGAGATCATCTAGTGATGCTATATGAAACCCAAGATTCTGTAGTAAATACGATCGCTCAAGCATTAAATAATACTGACCGTTTGGCAAATGAAGACTAGAATTGAATTAGGTTGACTCACAATAGGCATGGAGTTGTGGATCTTGAGTAAACTAGTATTACTTTATACCCATTACTCTATACCTATTACCTAATCGAATCTCAATTAGAATTAGCTAACCCACTACTGATAATTCTGAAACAATTAGAGAGGGAGTATGGCAAAAACCATCCCAGACTGAATCGTTACCTAAAGCTACAATTTGGTTGAGGAGTTGATAGACGTTATTAGCGATCGCCGTATCTTTAATTCGCCCGATTATTGCGCCATTTTCTACCCGATAGCCTAAATCGACGTTAACTGAAAAATCACCAGAAATATTGGCACCACCACCTAAAATTTGGTCGATAATAATGCCATTATCTAACTGAGTAATTAATTCCGATAAACTAGCCGTTCCTGGTTCGATAATTAGATTAACCAAAGAGGGACTGGGATAGCTATCGAGATCGGGACGAAATCCATTCCCGGTAGCTTGGATACCCAGTTCTCTGGCGATGGTGCGATCGCTATAAAATTGTAGTAACCTGCCACGTTCGATTAAATTGAGAGTCTGAGTAGATGTACCCTCATCATCAAAAGGACAGTCATAGGGTTGTCTTTCTGGTTGTTGAGAAATCGTTAATAGTTCAGAGGTAACTATGTCTTGTTGGCGATCGCACCAAGGGGAAGAGCCTTCCCAAATTCTTTTGCCGTTTAATGCCGCAGCTACAGTATCCCACAACAGAGTTGCTGCATTGGCGGTAAATAAAACTGGTATCGTCCCTGTCAGAGGAGTTGCATTATATTTGGCATAGTCCAAACGTCGGATTATTCCCTCTATAACTACATCGAGATTGATTTCATCTTTAGTATATTCCCCATCGTAAATACCTAAAAAATCATCGCCGCGAATTAATTCGACACCCAAATCGTAACTGAGTGATGTTTCGCTATAGTGAGCTTGTAATCCTTGGGAATTAATTAGGGTGGTAGTTTCTCTTTCCCATTCCAACTCAGCCGAACAGATTAATTCTGGATATTCTTCCCGTAACAGAGCGATCGCTTTGTTACCCAGTTCGATTAATTTATCTCTCTCAAAAGGTATTTCTGTTCCTTGATAAATTATTTGTTTATTGTTAACTAAATCGATAGTTTCAGCTTGATTAAGTTGAGATAAGGCGATCGCTTTTTCTACTAATAGTTCTGGTTCAACCCTACCATAGGCAACTGCTAAACCGGGACGATTGTCAAGCCAGAGTCTTAAAGCCGTTCCTTCCGAAGAAGAACTTTCGAGTTGTTTGAGACGATTTCCTTCAAAAGATATGGGACGAGACTGGGATGTTACTCGGTAAACTTCACTGTGACTTGCTCCGTGACGAGCAGATAATTCTAATAATTGTTCTAAATAGCTCGGTATAAAACTCATATCTCAACTAGATAATTAAAAAAGATATCAACCAACACCAGATCTTGGTATAGATTGATATCTTAGTTCGTTAATGATGAAAATGTATCGATTAAATGAACTTGTTTCTTAAACTATAGTTAATTTATCGATAGTTATTAAATATTTTTCTTATCTAGAAAAAACAGGTAGGTTATACAAGAAATTAGTTGTTTTAGTTAAACTACCGCCTAAAAAAGTTGGTTGTGGTTGTTTGTTTCCTAACTGTAAAAATAAATAAATACACAAAGTTGTGATCGCAGCGAGTATTATTCTTTCTAACATTAGCCTTTTCTCCCCAGCCTATTCTCATGCTTATAGTATGTCCTATTTTCTGGAATTCAGCTAGATTATTTGCAGAAAATTCATGTTTTAAAATTAAAACTTTAAACTCATCTAAATTGTCTTAAAACTTGGTTAAGGAAGTTTCACAAAGGCTACACATTAAATTAATATATTGGGCTTTTTTCAACCCTAGTAACTATAAACTCGATAAACTTAAAGTTTTTATTGTCCGGATTCAAATATATTTTTTTGTCTGGATCTAAAACTTTGAGATTCTAATTTAAGTTTTTGTCGTAAGACTAGACCGAAAAAGGCAATGTCTTCGATTAAATATCTCCTCCAAAGTCTTTTTGGTTCTGATACCAAACGATATAGCCATTCTAAGCCAACCGCACTCATCCACTGGGGAGATCTAGTTAAATTACCCGCTTCAAAATCAATAGTTGCACCAATAGCCAAAAAAGTTTTGATCTCTGTTAACTGATGTTTGTATTTAGCAATCCATTTTTCTTGTTTGGGTGCGCCCAAGCCTACAGCGAGAACATTTGCCCCTGAATTATTAATTAGCTCGATAATTTTGGCACATTCAGCTTCATCTGCCTCGAAACCAAACGGTGGTGAATAAGAAGCCACTACCATTTCTCTACCGACTTTCTCATTGATGTTGTGACGCGCTCGCTCGGCTACACCTTCTAAACCACCAAGAATAAAAATTTTGACACTGGGATCGTGGCGGTAGTGTTGGTAAAAAGCAGGAAACAAATCCGAACCAGATAATTTTTCTTTTAGAGGTTGATTGAGAAACCGAGAGGCAAACATTAAGAGTTGGCTGTCACAAACTCGATAATCAGCTTCATTGTAAACGCGACGAAATTCTCTATCTTTTTGGAGTTTGATTAAATGATCGACATTGGGTGTATAAACCACTCCTCCGTATTTCAGCTTGTCTAAAAGCTCTGACATACTTAAATTATCAATTAAAACATCCAGTATATTAATCTGCCTCATTGGTTCATACCTCATTAATATGTTTGGTTTTCCTGGTTTTAAACGTTGTTTATTGAACATTACTAGCTATTTCTACCTAAGTGTGTAGTTTAGCTAAACATTAACACATTGAGTTGTCAGTATTACCATGTAGTAACTGTAGTATTTAAGTAGTATTTATGATATCTACCAAATGTAAGATATTTAGCAGAAATCCTTTAATTTAGGCTGTAAACCTCTGACAATTACTGATACGTTCGAGATAGACAGATTATGCCTGAGTATATTTGACAGTAGGCATAATTACTTAAGTCTTACGACTATGCTATCGTCAAGTAAGATGGACTGGGTAAGAAGATCCTCTATGGTTAGCCTCAAATAACGTTGACGATCTACATTAAAAGAAAGTTTCAGACGATCGCTACCGGGATTACCTAAAGGATTCAGCCGAGCAATAGTTCTTGCTCCATCGCGGTCGTTAAGAGGTTGAACAGTAGTATTTTCAGTACCGACAGTTTTAGTTATCAGGCGATCGCCATCAAAATAAACTTCGGTTTTGACATTAGATTCAGCTAATTCGCCAATAATTAATTCAATACTGGGTTGATCTGGTACGGAAGCCCCCAGAAATAATTCTACGGGTTGTTTCATGGGATATGGCTGCCCCGTTTTAATAATCGGATGCCAACCATGACTATTGGTACTACGATTCCAATAGCGAATAGCATAATTATGATATAAAAAATCTTGGACTTCAATACCTTGGGTCAGTTGTAATGCTCCTGTGACAATTGCTTCTAAAGGGCGATCGCTCTTAATTTTTGATTCAGGAAAATACTGTTTAACCCAGGTTTGCACCGCAGGAATTTGTGCCGTTCCCCCTACCAATAATACTGCGTCGAGATCTTCGGCTTCTACTCCATTGCGTCTGGCTTGTTGCAGCACTCTTGTCATCAGATCGTCGAGTCGGGCAAAAAACTGCTGTTGCTGGAGAATAGTTTCCAACTCATCTCTAGTGAGACTTAACTCATAAGTTTCTAAAGTTTCATCATTAAAATAAACTTCTGTAGCTTCAGTAGAACTAGATAATTGAATTTTCAGCCTTTCTGCCAGACGAGTCGTCAGAGAAGATTTAGGTAGTCCCTGTTGCATAGCAAAGTAATCTACCAACCAATTATCAATATCCGAACCACCTAAATTCTGTCCGGCTTTGGCTAAGACACGGGCGTTAGTAGGTTTCTGTGTTGTACTTTCCCCCAAGATTTTTTGACCCCACTTGAGAATAAAGCCCTGAGTATTTTGGGTTTGGGCTGGTAGTTTAACCAGAGAAAGATCTAAAGTCCCTCCACCAAAATCTACCACCAAGAGCAATTCGCGATCGCCAGCAGCATAACCCAAAGCGGCGGAGGTAGGTTCGTCAATAATTCTCACTTGTTCGATATCCAAAGATTGACATACTCCTGTCAACCAATTGCGGTAAGATTCAAAACTATCGACGGGTACAGTTAAAATCAGCGAATCGATCTTCTCATTATGATCAGCTTGCACCTTGGCAATTAATTCTCGTAAGTACCATTCTCCCACTCGTTCAAAACTGAGTGTTTTACCATCTAATTCTGGTAAAAAGCCCTGAATTGCCGTACCGATCCCCCGTTTGAAACTGCGAAAAAAACGTGGATCTTCTGCCAGATCCCAACCGCGATCGCGCACCTGTTGCCCCGTAACAACTTTTTCCTGACTGGCATCTTCGACATATAACAAACTGGGAATTAGAGGGGGTAAATTAGCCATTTGTTGCGATAATCTTGGTAGTTTGACAATTTCTGCTTGTTGGGTGGCCACATTCCATCGGGCGATCGCCGTATTGCTAGTGCCGAAATCGATTGCATAAGTCGAATTAGTTGCCATAATTGAAGATTAGGAAAAGTTATGATGGATAGACATAGATATTATTTAATCTACCGAAACTACTAAAATTTACGCAAAACCATGAAAAAATCTGGATTTCTAGGTAAAGTGGCAAGCCACATCCTGGCACTTTTTTTAGGAGTCGTCTTAACCTTTGGCGGTATAAGAGTGATGTCGTCTCAGGCAGATACCTTGCCCCTCGATTCTCCTACAGATAATACTAAAAATAATCTTGTTGCTCTTGAGAATAAACAAAATCCAACACCTACTTCAAGCAGTTTTGTGGCCCAGGCGGTTGCCAAAACTGGACCTGCTGTAGTCAGAATCGATACTGAAAGAACGGTAACGCGAAGGCTAGACCCCTTGTTTGACGACCCCTTTTTCCGTGAATTTTTTGGCGATCGCTTTGGCAGACAATTGCCAACCGAAAGACAGGTTAGGGGACAGGGTTCAGGATTTATTACTGATAAAAACGGGATCATCCTCACTAACGCTCACGTAGTCTCTCGGGCAGACCGAGTTGTAGTTACCCTCAAAGATGGTCGGGAGTTTGAAGGAGAAGTCAAAGGAACAGATGAAGTAACAGATTTAGCCGTAGTAAAAATTGATCCTCAAGGGGCAGATCTACCAGTTGCTCTTTTAGGTAACTCGTCACAAGTACAAGTAGGCGACTGGGCGATCGCTGTAGGGAATCCTATAGGTTTGAACAATACTGTTACCTTGGGTATTATCAGCACCCTAACTCGTTCTTCGGCACAGGTGGGTATTCCCGATAAAAGAATTGACTTTTTACAAACCGATGCAGCAATCAATCCTGGTAACTCTGGAGGTCCTTTATTAAATGAAAGAGGAGAGGTGATCGGGATCAATACGGCAATTCGTGCCGATGCTAGCGGGATCGGTTTCGCCATACCGATAGATAAAGCCAAATCTATTAAAGATGCTCTAGCTAGCGGACAAAAAATTCCCCATCCCTATATTGGCGTACAAATGTTGACTCTAACTCCCGAATTGGCTAAACAAAATAATCAAGACCCCAATTCATCTTTCTATGTACCCGAAGTAGAGGGGGTATTAGTAGTGCGTGTTTTACCCAATACTCCAGCCGAAGCAGGAGGAATTCGTCGCGGTGACGTAATTTTGGCAATTAACAACCAAAAAATTACCGATGCTAATCAATTGCAGTCCCTAGTAGAAAATAGTGGTTTAAATAGCACCTTGCAATTGACTATCCAACGGGGCGATCGCTCGATAAAATTAACAGTGAGAACTGCTCAACTAGAAGGAATGTCTTAGTTTAAATAGTCAAGAGTCAAGAGTAATGGGAAAATAGTAGGTAGTAAGCAGAAGAATTTGACTTATTACCTATTATCTTGCTTCACAACTTCCCCATTTTTTTGGTTTACACTCTGGCAGCAGATTGTATAGCAAGAATTTAATGGAAGATACGCCTATAGTGGAACAGTCTGCGATCGAACCAAAAACCTTCGACCCCAAATATGCGCTTGCCTCCAAACAACACCAGCCAATTTTGCTTTTGAGCAATACCAAAGATTTAAGCAGGATACTCCAAATAAGTTTAGAAACTCTTGCTAACTGGAGAGTTTTTCCGGCCGCTCTAGATTATGAAAATTTAATTTTAATAGAAACAGTTAAACCAAAGCTTATTTTACTCGATACGACTTTACCAAATGTTCGCGAACTGGGAATGTTAAAAGCTATTTTAGCCCATCCCGCTCTCCAAAATGTACCCATAATTTTACTAACAGAAAGAATGCGACTTGCTGATAGGAAACTATATGCCCGATTGGGAGTTTGTAATGCAGTTGTTAAGCCTTTTGATATCATCGATTTAGTACAACAAATAGCAATTCAACTAAATCAAGATTGTCTCAATTTTGACGAAGTTAAAGGCGATCGCAATAATCTAATTCATCAAAAGTAATTTCAAAGCAAGTTCCCTCGCTGGTATCTAGTTTTATTTCTCCTTCTAGCTGTTTGGTTAAAATACAAACCAGTTTCAAACCCAAAGATTCAGTACTGCGAAAATCAAAATCGGGAGCAACTCCCACACCATCATCTTTAATCTTCAGCACAATATGGCGATCGCTTTCTTGTTTTAAACTCAAATATATATTGCCACTTTGTTGCTCGGTAAAAGCGTGTTCTAAAGCATTGGCTACTAATTCATTGATGATTAAGCCGCAAGAATGAGCGGTTTCTAGATTTAAATTAATTGCTTCTAGATCAATATTAAATTTAATTCCCTGTTGGCTAGTATCATAAGAATAAGATAATTTTTCAATTAAAGCTTCTAAATATACACTAAAATCTAATTCTTTTAAATTTTTAGATTGATATAATTGTTCGTGAACTAAAGCCATTGAATGAATGCGATGTTGGCTATTTTTGAACATTTTAATAATTTCTGGATCTTCAATCGAGCTACTTTGAATTTCCAAAAGACTGGAAACAACCAGTAGGTTATTTTTAACTCGATGGTAAATTTCTTTGAGTAAGATCTCTTTTTCTTGTAGAGAATTTCTTACTTTAGCTTCTGCTTGTTTGCGTTCGGTGATTTCTTGTTGTAATCGCTCGTTGCTCTCTCTTAATTCAATAGTTCGTTGTTCGACTCTTTGTTCTAATTCCTCATTAAGTTTTTTTAGAGCTTTTTGAGCCGTAATACGATCATTAACTTCTTGTTTTAATGTATGATTAATTTTATTTAATTTAGCTTGAATAATTTTACGCTGCTTGACTTCTGTTTTCAGGATTTCATTTTGTCTGACCAAAGTATCAGTCATATAGCGTAATTTTAGATGAAGATTAATTCTTGCCAGTACTTCTTCTGGTTGAATTGGTTTAGTTACATAGTCAACCGCCCCTACTTCAAATCCCTTAACTTTATCTTCTGTACTGGATAAAGCCGTCATAAAAATTATGGGGATATCTCTAGTTTCGGGGTCACTTTTGAGGTGACGACAGGTTTCATAACCATCAATACCAGGCATTAATACATCCAATAAAATAATACTAGGTTTGGCGTATTTAGCTCGTTTTAAACTACTTTCACCGTCTTGAGATACTAAAATTGTTAGTCCAGAATCTTCTAAATAATCGACAATTACCGCCAAATTAGTAGGATTATCATCAACAATTAAAATATTGTGGTCTCGAATATCGAATTGTAAGTTGAATCCGTCAGTATTTAAAGTCACAGTCATAGTTATTTAAATTTATTAATAGATAATGGAATATAAAAAATGAAATTTACAAAAACTCTTTGACCAAATTAACAATTGCTTTTTCTTGAAATTTTTGGGCTAAATCTCGAATTTTGCGGGCAAAAGGAAGATATTTACTATCTAATTCTTCTAAATAATCGGCTCGTTCACGAATTTTTTTCATACTACCTAACATGGCTAATTCATATAAAATTTCTATTTCTTCTGTTGGGGGTGGAATTAACTTTTGAGAAAGGCTAGCAGGAGTAGATGGCGGTAGATTGACTTTAGATACTTCTATTTGTTCGTAAATCCAATCTAATTTGAGATAATTTTGTAACAGGAAAAGTAATTTTTGCTCCTGTATTGGCTTGGGTAAAAATGCCTCACAACCGACAACACGGCTTTTTTTGCGGTCTGTATCTAAAACGCTGGCTGAGATAGCAATAATAACCGTATCTTTAATAGCGGGAATTTTTCTGATTTCTTTAACGGCTTCAAATCCACTTTTAATCGGCATAACTAAATCGGTTAAAATGCAATCTGGTTTAATTTGTCGGGCCAGATCTATTTCTTGCTGACCATCTTCTGCCAAAATCACTTCAAAGCCTAGTGGTTTAAGCATATTGAGAATTACCAGACGATTTTCTTCTTGATCATCTACTACCAAAATTTTGCGTCTTTGACCTTTGTAACCGATGATTCGATATTGCTGTTTTGATCGCTCGAAGGCGATCGCTTTTGTAGCAATAGGGAAAGTGACATCAAACCAAAAACAAGAACCTTCCCCTAATTTGCTTTTGACTTCAATTTGTCCCCCCATAAGTGTCACCAGTTGATTACTGATTGCTAAACCTAGTCCTGTTCCTGTTTCTCGCCGTTTAATATTGCCAACTTGCTTGAACGGCTGAAAAATTTGGTCTAACTGGCGGGCGGAGATTCCTACACCGGTATCAGTAACTTCAAAATGAAGGGTTTGTTCAAAACTCGAACTATTAGCTTTAGATTTAACTGGACTAACTGCAAGAGTTATTTTGCCGCGGTCAGTAAATTTTAAGGCATTTCCTAAAAGATTGAGCAATACCTGTCTGAGTCGTTTTTCATCTGCTTGAATACCTATGGGTAGGGCAGGAGATAAGGTACATTCAAATAAAATATCTTTTTCTAATGCCTGCATCCGAATCAGATCGGCAATGCTATTTAAAAAACTCTGACAGTGAATTTGTCTGGGATAGAGTTCTAGTTTACGTGCTTCAATTTTGGAGAGGTCGAGAATATCATTAATTAAAGTTAGTAAGTGATTGCCGCTATCGTAAATTATTTTTAAACCGTGACTTTGCTGGACAGAAAGATGGCGATCGCGTCGGAGAATTTGAGCGTAACCTAAAATACCATTAAGGGGCGTGCGTAATTCATGACTCATGTTGGAGAGAAACACGCTTTTGGCTTGATTGGCTTTTTCGGCGGCGGCTTTAGCCTGTTTTAACTGGTCTAAAGTGATTTTTAATTGCAGGGCTTTTTCTGAAGCTAGAGTTTCACTTTGATGTAAAGCTTCAGCACGTAATTCTAGATCTTTGACGGTTGTTTTCAACTGGGAAGTCATAAAATTAAAAGTCCGAGCTAAAATGGCAAATTCATCATTGCTCGATATTTCCATTTCATGGTTAAAGTCCCCTCCCGCAAGATATTGGGTTGCTGTAATCATTCGTTTTAAGGGTTCTGTAATGGAGCGACTAAAACCAAAGGCAATTAAACTAGTTATGATAACGGCGATCGCAGCTACAATCAGACTTTGATTTCTTTCCACCGTCAGTGTGTGTTGTAAGGGTGCAGTAGATAGCTCTACAGAGATCGCACCTAAGACACGATTTTCTACAATAATTGGTTTCCCAGCGATCGGACGATCTGATTGCCAATTAAAAAATGTGGTCTGATTTTTAATAATTTCTAGTCCTAAAGGATCGGGTTGGGAGCTTAATTGATTTTCTTGAAGACGGGAGTCAGCAATTATTTTGCCATCTGCTTGATAAATACGGGCAGCAATGATGGTTTTTTCCGTACTCAGTCTCTGAACAATATCTCCTATCAATTCGATCTCGTTGTAAGACAAGGAATGTGTAGTTGAAAGATCGAAAGCAGTTAGTAAAACCTCAGCTTGTTGTTGGAGTTGTTGATAAAATATTTTTTCACTTCGATAGAGGGATACATTAGTAGCAAAAATAATTGAAACTGAAACCACTAGCGTCATCGCCAGAGTGATCTTGGTTTCTAATGATATTTGCCATTGCTGTTTGACTTTATTGTTCCACTTCATCGATTTTTAAAATAAATAAAGATTTTGGCTTTAGAGATACTGCTCGATCAAATTGACAATTGCTTTTTCTTGAAAATTTTGAGCCAATTCTTGGAGTTTTTGAGCAAAAGGTTGGTATTTATCGTCTAATATCTCTATGTGACTTGCTCTTTCGCGAATTTTCTTCATACTACCTAGCATTGCTAGCTCATATAAAATTTTAATTTCTTCTCTGGGAGGAGCGATTAAAGCTAAAGACTGGTGTGATTTTGGTTCTAGAGGAATGGCTGTAGACTTGACTTGCGATTCATAGACAATATTATTTTGAGAAACTACCAATAGAGGCAGTTCAAACCAGAAAGTCGAACCCAAATCCAATTCACTAGTGACACAAAGTTCGCTCCCCATTAATTTCAGTAATTGTCTGGCAATGGCCAAACCCAAACCCGTACCCTGTGCCTGATGCTGGCGATCGCCCACTTGCTCGAAAGCCTGAAAAATTTTTTTGAGTTGTTCGGGGTCGATTCCCACTCCTGTATCGATGACCTCAAAGCGGAGTAAAATTTTAGAATCATCTCGATGTACTCCTGGAGGAAAATGCCGTGTTCTAACTTTAAAAGTCACCCCTCCACAGTCGGTAAATTTGATTGCATTACCTAAAAGGTTAATTAAAACTTGACGCAGCCGTTTTTCATCTCCACGAATAATTTCGGGAATGGTGGCAGGTAGATCGAAAGTAAAAGCAATATTTTTTTTTTCGGCACTAATACGACATATTTCGACTATTTCTCGCAAAAAATTGCCTAAGTGAACATCATTAGCCAATAATTTTAGTTTTCCTGCTTCTATTTTTGATAAATCGAGAATATCGTTAATTAGGGTTAATAGATGAGAGCCGCATTGCTGAATTGTCTGAAAAATTTTAATCTCTTTCGGGCTAGCATTAGGATTACGCAGCAACAGTTGAGCATAACCCAAAATACCGTTTAAGGGAGTACGCAATTCGTGACTCATATTGGCCAGAAAATCACTCTTAGCTTGATTGGCAGCATCGGCTTTGGCGATCGCTTGTTGTAGTTCTAAATTGAGTTTTTTTAAAGATTCTTCGGCTTGCTTGTGTTTAGTGATATCTTGAAATGTGCCTAAAATGCCAATAGTATCGCCATTTAAGTCGTATAACGGCACTTTGTGAGATTCTAGCCAGACTTCTTCCCCGTCAGCTTGAATTTGCGGCTCTAAAGTCATTAATTCGGGAAAATCTAAATCCATTACCAAGCGATCGCTGGCTCGCCAGGCATCGGCATCCCTAGTATTCCAAGGTAGATCATAATCGGTTTTGCCACAGATCTCATCGGGAGTTTCCAGGCCTGCTAATTGAGCAAATTGGCTATTGCAACCAAGATAAACCGAGTTATCATCTTTCCAAAAAACATACTGAGGAATGGTATCCATTACTATTTGTAATAGTTGTTGAGATTCTTCTAATTTGCGAGTACGTTCTTCAACTCGTTGTTCTAACTCTTCATTGAGGCGTTGGAGTAATTCTTGAGACTGACGCAATTGTTCTTCAATTTCTTGACGTTCTCTAATTTCTTGTTGTAATTGTTGGTTTTTAAGATTTAACTGGCTGCTTACATGATTATCAAGATTAACAGTTAAGAAAATCAATTGTTTTCCATCTAACTCAATTTTTGTACCTGAAATTCTTAAAGCGATCGCTTCTTCTTGTATTAGATATTGAGTTTGATAATCAGTAACCTCTGGGGTTATTTTAAATTGTTGCCAAGCTGCATCAGAAATTAGCTCTTTAATATTTAAACCTAGTATTTCTTCTTGGCTGCGATTGACAAGCTTCCCGTAAGCCAAATTGACATCAATGATAATTCCATTCATTTGACAAACTACTTGTGGAGTAAAAGATTTGTCAAATAGATAGCGATAATATCGCTCATTTGTATTTAGTTTTGGTAAAGGTTGTTTGGCTTGATGCATAACCATTTCCAGTACATTACTTAGTAAATTACTAATTGGTTTAACTCATTTAACATTTATCATTTATCATTTAGTCTTTACTTGGGAAATAACAATCCCCATTTGAACGAGTCAATGTTCGCGAGTTCAATGTTTTTAATTTAGGTATTAGCTATCGATAATTTTGATGGATCAATTGCCAAACACTTATTACTCAAAAGTAATTTTTCAAATTCTCGTACTGGTAAAGGGCGAGCAAAAAGATTACCCTGGACTTCATCACATTGGTTTTCAACAACAAAGTTTAATTCTGCTGATGTTTCTATACCTTCAGCAACTACCGTTAAATCTAGTTGATGCGCCATTTCAATAATAGCTTTAGTAATTATGGCGTTCTTATGATTTTGGTCAATATTATTAATAAAACAGCGGTCTATTTTTAAAATATCAAAAGAAAATTGATGTAAGTAACCCAAAGATGAATAACCATTGCCAAAATCGTCAAGAGCAACTTTAACTCCTAACTTTTTAATTAAATTTAATTTTTGAATATTAGCCTGAACATTTTCTACTAAAATCTGTTCGGTCAACTCTAATTCTATAAATTTAGCATCAATACTAATATCAAATAATAATTGAGTGAGGTCGTGAAATAAATTAGACTGCTTAAATTGATGACCTGATAAATTAATAGACATACTCAAAAAATTCAATCCGGCTTGATGCCAAAGTTTAATTTGATTGCAAGCTTCTCGTAAGATCCATGACCCAATAGGATCGATTAGACTACTGGCTTCAGCGATGGGAATAATCTTATTAGGTAAAATTAAACCAAATTGAGGATGATTCCAACGTAATAATGCTTCTGTACTGACAATTTTTCCAGTCTTGAGATTTATTTTAGGCTGATAATAAAGTTCTAATTCCTGACGTTCTAAAGCATAATGTAAATCTGCTTCTAGTGACAAATTACTAGAAACTTCTGAAGTAATAACCTTAAATGCTGATGTATAAAATTTATATTTATTACCTCCCTGTTCTTGAGCGTATAACATTCCTTGTTTCGCTTGTTCTAATAGTCTTTCAATTTCGAGATTATCGAAAGGATAAAAAGAAATACCAATACTAGCTGTTAAAAAAATTTGTTCGTTTTCAATCATAAAAGGTCGATTCAGATCATCTAAAATTGATTGAACAAAATCAGATGCTATTTGCCTATTTTCTAGTCCAGTTAACAAAATACCAAATTCACTGTATTGTAATCTGAGAGTCACTCCTTCATATTTAAAATTATTAGTATGTTCGGCAAACCGTTGTGCCACAGATTTGATTAATAGATCGCTTTTGTCGTTACTCAAGGAGTTGACAATCCTTTGAAATCTATCTAATTTTATATAAATAAATGCTAAAAGCTTTTTATTGATTGTAGGTTGCTGTGAATCTATCAATAATTTATTTTTGTCATCCCAATCTGATAAATTATTAATGCTCGATAATAAATAAACAAATAAATCTCGTAACATTAATTGATTAGGTAAATTTGTCAGTCCATCTTCATAAATATTTTTCTTTTCTGCGGAATATTGGGCGAGAACTTCTGTGATTTCTATTAATGAATTGTGTAAACTAGTTTTTTCTTGATGTTTTTTCAGTGCCATTTTAATTGTGGCGTGTAATTCTCTATCTTTAAAAGGCTTAAGAATATAGCCATAACATCCAGTTTGAGCCGCTCTTTCTAAGGTTTGATCATCCGCGTAAGCTGTTAAAAATACAATTGGTATTTCCAGGATATGTTTAATTTCAACTGCTGTTTCTATACCATCTATTTGGCC
>JBHJNX010000035.1:0-3908 GCA_050330335.1 Pleurocapsa sp.
ACCTGTAGTTTGTAGTCCTGCGACATTTTTTGTGCGTAATAGTTCCACTACTGCTGAACTTCTGCGGGCTACTTCTTGTTGTACTTCGGCGGCGGTTTTCCCTTGAATCTCAACTCCTAACCTAACTTGAGCTAGAGTGGTAGCAATCATTTCTATTCCCTGTCCAGTTACTATCAGGGTAGATAATTTTTCTTCGGCTATAGCTGGATTAGTTAAAATCAAACTGAAACAACTGTAAATAACTAGCGTACCTAATATATGCGATCGCAATAAATTGTGGCTCATGGTTTACCTTTAAATAAAACTAATTTTCCATCCACAACTTTATCTCTTCTATCAGTTAATGGTGATCAACTAGATACCACGACTACACCGCAAAGCAGTTACTCGCTGGAGGCTTCATTACTTAGCATTATTGAGCGAAAACTAACTAAACCAAGTAACAATACGTTCCCACATATCCTTAATATTGGCAGGGCTGGAAAGAACATGACCTTCACCCCAATAACGCACAAAATCGGCTCTTTTTCCTTGACGATAAAGGCTAGCAAAGAATTCTTCTCCCTGCTGAATGGGGACGTAATCGAGATCTCCTTGAATAATCATTAAGGGAGTTTGAACCCGATCTACTGCAAAAATCGGGCTATTACGTAAATAACGTCCTAAATCTTTCCAAGGAGGATTGCCCATTGATCCTTGTCCTGATTCCATTAATGTAGCTTCAAAAAAGTCTTCGTGGGCATTTTCCCGATAGCGAAATCTGGGATCGAATGCGCCATATAAACTAACTAGATTGGCAAGTCCAGCTAAGGAAACTGCTGCTTTGAAACGATTGGTTTGAGTAATCAGTCCATAAACAGCATAACCACCAAAACTCTGTCCCATTAAATAAAGTCGTTCTGGATCGGCAATACCAAGAGCGATCGCTTTTTCTACTGCGGGTAATACTCCATTGAGTAATTTTAGCATCGGGTCATCTGCTTCTCCTTCTGGGCTAAGGGGAATACTGGGTTCGAGAACTACATAACCTCGTGCTGCTGCTAATTGTAAATTAAAGGGGTTGAGAAAATTGAGTTCGTGGGAAAAATGAGGAGTAGGACTAACGACCCAACCTGGATAAACCCAAGTTATTACAGGATAAGTGCGTTCTGAATTGTAATCTGGCGGTAAAATAAGTTGTGCTTTAAGCTTTTCTCCATCTAAGCTGATATAGTCAATTTGTCGCAATTGACCTGGGATAATTTCACGGAGAAAGGTATTGGTTTCTAAAAGACACTCACTTTGAGAATTACATGAAGACCAGATATAAGTACCCGTGTCATTGTTAGCAGTAAAAATTACTGTATCGGTTTGGGATTCGTATGCTGCTATTTGGACTTTTGGTGCTGGTTTTTCTAAAAGTTTCCAGGTATTGTTTACCAAATCAATGTGATAAAATTCTGCTTCTTCTACTTCACCACTTACAATAATCCGAGCAAATTCTTGTCTAGTGGAAACTACTTGAGTGTCGCCTCTGCCAGAATTTCCTGGGTAAACAACTGCGGTTAACTTCGCTTCTAGTTCAGTGATGGTAATATTTTTTACCTCATTGCGATCGCTACTGATGCGCCATAAATTTCCCTCAGCCAATCCAACAAAGGATTTACTTCCTACTTCTGCTAATAATTCTGTTGGCGGTGTCTTCATTTCGGCAGTTAAGCAACATTCTTCTCCATCAGATGCGACTAACCACCAATCATAGCGATCTTGAGGAGTGGGTTGTGCTTTTTCGGTTTGTGCTGCATAAACCAATAATTTACCTTCTGCTGACCACAGCAAATGAGGTTTATTTCTGATTAAAGGTGCAGCATTAAGTTTTTTACTACCCCAAGTTTGGAATGTATCATCTTGACAATCATAGATATAAATCTGTGGCGGACAGTTTCGCTCTTGAGCATAACCGATAAAAGCCAGTTTGTTGCTATTTGGTGACCAACACAAAGAACCAGCCAATACATCTTTACTTACTTCTAGTCTTTTTTGTTCTTGGTTTTGTAAAGAAATAACTTTAACGGCATATCTTTCACCAGTTTCCAAATAGAGGGGTAAATTTGCCTGTGGTTGTCGAATATCTAAAGTTTCTAGACAAGCCAGCCAGTACTTATTGGGTGAAAAAATATATTCTTGGGTATTGCCCTCTAAAATAGTTTTCGTAGTAAGATTTGCTACATTCACTACTATAGTCAATTTGCGGTCGCGCTTGGCTAAATCTACAGCAACACCACTTTGTAAAACACTAACAGTTGTTTCTTCTCCTTTGTTTGCTATTTGCGAGCCTTGCCATGCTTTTTGCGGTGCATCTTGTTCAATAACCATCCCCCAGGGTTTTTCGGACTCTGGCAAAACAGTACAGATAATTTCCTCATTGGAAATCCAAGCATAAGGAGGATAGAAAATATCTTCCCAAGTAATTCCTCTGTGAGTAAGTTGCTGTAAATTCCCCGTAGTTTTTGTCCACACCCAAAGAGTAACATTGTCTCCCTTGGTCGATAACATCGCTAAACGTTCTCCATCGGGCGACCAAACAGGCGACCAATAACCAACATCTTCTGCTGCTCCTTTGGTAAGATTAATTGGTTTGGAAGTTGCTAAATCGACTAACCAAATATCGGCGCGATCGTTGTCTAAAAGAAAATCTTGCTTGTGATTTTTAGTAGTTACTTTAGCTCTTTGGATTACATAAGCTAATGTTTTACCATCGGGTGAAAAACTAAACGCCCCACCAAAATAGCGTCCGATCTGTTCGAGGTTAAATAAATCCTCTATTTGTAGTAATTTTGCCGACATTATTCCCTAAAATCAAAAAATTTCACTCAAATCTAAAATAAATCCAGGTAAAACATCTTCTCCTGATAGAGTTTGAGGATTATTGACAATCTCTACCTGTTGCCCAACTCTATATATTTCAACCGTTTTCGCTTCAAGTTCGATTAACCAACCAAGTCGAACGCCATTATCTAAATATTCCTGCATCTTTGCCTGTAAGTCTTCATATCGCTGATTTTTAAGATCGCTTGGACTTACTAATTCAATGACAAAATCAGGAGTAATAGGAGGAAAACCATCTTGTTGTGCTTGGGTTAATTGATTCCACCGTTCTAGTTTAATCCAGCTAACATCAGGACTTCTTCTCGCGCCATTAGGTAGTACAAAAATAGTGGAAGAATCAAAAGCTTCTCCTGTACCCTCTCGATCCGTCCAATTTCCGATTTGCTGCGTCAAACGACGATTTTTTCTACCTGCTGTTCCTCCTGTGGGACTCATAACAAGTAATTCTCCATCTTTAGTTAACTCCATTCGCGCTAGTTGTTCTGCTTGTGCTAGTTGGTCAAATTGTTCTAGAGTTACTCTAAATCCTTTGGGAATTGCAATGGCTTCCATTTATTTATCTTTGTTCAACTGATATCTTTAGTTATTATTTTAGGGCTTTTGACGAGGTATAAATTTTCAGATTAACAAACACAATTTTCTAATAATGCTCTCTACACCGATAACAACAAAAGCGTAGAAATTACTCTCGAACCTGGAGAATCTATTTATGCCGAACTCAGCGCGTTTTGTTACAGTGACGGATTTATTACCGCTAAAACTACTACGGGTGGTATTATGTCAGCCGTTAAAAAACTAGTAACTAAAGAAAAGTTGTTTCAAGTGTTATGGATGAATAATGATAGCAAACCTGGAAGAATTGCCTTTGCTAGTCCATATTTAAGTACCATTGAAGAAGTACAAATATCTCCAGACTACAGAGCGATCGCTATTAAGAATAATAATTAATTGAGATGACTGAAATTACTAAAATTTATCTGGGAAATATTCACAACAATATTAACTTATCTCAACGATTGACTACAGAAACTTATTTAGAA
>JBHJNX010000036.1:0-116476 GCA_050330335.1 Pleurocapsa sp.
CAACTGATTCTACAATTTCTATTTTCAGTTTTCCTGTCACTTTTGTTGCCTTTCTTTGTTCCTAAATTCAAGCGATCACTTTGTTATATTTATAGCATATTTAAAGTGATTTGATATTAGCAAGATACCATACTTGGTCTATTATGAAAAGCAAGCAATATAGGCGAGGTGGCCACAGTGTTACATTAATTTATGCTCACTTGGTCTTCGTAACTAAATACAGAAAAAAAGTTTTTACTGCCGAACATCTTGAATATCTTAAAGATGTTTGCCGAGTTGTAGCTACTAAAATGGACTTTAGAATTGTTCGTCTTAATGGAGAAAATAAATTTACTTGGTGGGCATTGTCCGCCTTTTTTGATCAGCCGATTAATGCTAATAACTGTGCTTCCGTTAGGGTGGGAATACCAAGTTTTTCGGCTTTGGCTAATTTAGAACCCGCTTCTTCTCCGACTACTAAGTAATTGGTTTTGTTACTAACCGAACCTGTAACTTTGCCTCCCGATCGCTCGATAAGTTCTTTAGCAGTCTGACGTTTGAGGGTTGGGAGGGTTCCCGTAATTACGAAAGTCTGGCCCGTAAGTCGCTCATTTTTAGCAGAAACCCCCGACTGAGAAAATTGTAACCCTGCTCTTTGCAGACTGGCAATTAAAGCCTGATTTTCAGGGATTCTCAGCCATTCAAATACAGATTGAGCAATTTCTTCACCGATGCCATAAACTGCTTCTAAGGATTCCAAGGAGGCTTGAGATAATTCTTCAATAGTGGCAAAATTCTCTGCCAGTAACTTGGCATTGACGCTACCTACATAACGAATACCCAAACCATATAACACCCTGTCATAAGGGCGACGTTGGGAAGCAGCGATCGCAGTTACTAAATTCTCAGCAGATTTACTTCCCATTCTCTCTAAACTGGCAATTTGTTCGACGGTTAAAGAATAGAGATCGGCAATGGAGTTAACTAACTTATGGTTAATTAATAAAATAGCAATTCTTTCTCCCAAACCGCGAATATCTAAAGCATCACGAGAACACCAATGGATAATACTACCCCTTAAAATAGCAGGACAGGAACTATTAACGCAGCGAGTTACTGCTTCTCCTACGGGACGTACTAAAGTAGAGTTACATTCGGGACAATGACTGGGCATTTGATAGGGAAGAGTCTGACGAGGACGTAATTGAGTCAGTACCCTAACTACTTCGGGGATAATTTCCCCTGCTTTACGCACGATTACCGTATCACCGACGCGAATATCTAACTCAGCAAGGCGATCGCTGTTATGTAAAGTTGCTCTCTGTACAGTCGTTCCCGCTAACTGTACCGGTTCCATTACTGCCATCGGAGTAACTGCTCCCGTTCGACCTACATTGACGATAATATCTTTAACTACAGTAGGCAATTCTTCAGCCGGATACTTAAGAGCGATCGCCCAACGAGGGAATTTTTGGGTAAATCCTAACTGTTGTTGTAGCTGGTAACTGTTGACTTTAACTACTACTCCGTCCGTCATGTAAGGTAAATCTTTTCTTTTACTATCCCAAGCCTCAAAATAAGCTTCTACTTCTGTTAGAGACCGACATAGCTGACGATAAGGGTTGACCAAAAATCCCATTTGCGAGAGTAATTCTAAAGATTCCCATTGAGTGTTTAATCCCTCTTGCTTTATAAGGGGGGTGGTGTGAAGGGTGTAGGCAAAAAAGTTTAACCTGCGCTGATCTACAACTTTAGGATCTAACTGACGTAAAGTACCAGCCGTCGCATTGCGAGGGTTGGCAAATAAAGCTTCTCCTAATGCTTGTCTTTCTTGGTTGATGCTAGCAAACACATCTAAAGGTAAAAACGCTTCTCCCCTAACTTCTACTACTGGAGGAGGATTATCTAAATTTAACTTCAGAGGAATAGTGCGAATGGTGCGGATATTTTGGGTAATTTCTTCTCCCGTAACTCCATCTCCCCTTGTCGCACCCCTGACTAAAATACCATTTTCATAAGTAAGAGCGATCGCGCTACCGTCGATTTTCAACTCGCACACATAAGCTAAATCTGAAATATCTTCTGCTAAATATTTCGGTAATCTAGTTCCCCATTTTATCAATTCTTGTGAATTAAAAGCATTTTCTAAACTATATAGGGGAATATTATGCCTAACCGAAGCAAACTGAGACGCTGGTTTATCCCCTACCCGTTGAGTCGGACTATCGGGGGCAATTAATTCGGGATATTGAGTTTCCCAATCTTGCAGTTGACGATACAGGCGATCGTATACACTATCCTCCATAATCGGAGCATCTAACACATAATAAGCATAGGCCGCCTTATTTAACTGCCGTCTGAGTTGTACGACTTGCTGCGCGATCTCTGGTGTTGCTGTCATATCATTTCATTGATCATTTAACAGTTATCATTTATTAATATTTGTAATAAACTAAAATTCGATTTTAGACTAACTAGAAACTAAATGAATTCTCCCAAGACTCCTCTCAAACCTGCTGTATATATTATTGGTGCGGGGCCTGGAGATCCAGAATTATTAACCATTAAAGCCCAGAAAATTCTCAGTCAGGCAGATGTCATTTTATATGCCGATTCTTTAGTACCCAAACAGATCTTACAAAATGCCCGTCCCGATGCTGAATTAATTCCTACTAGCAATAAAACCTTAGAAGAAATTATTCCCCTAGCGATCGCCAAAGTGCGATCGCGTCAAGTTGTAGTACGTCTACATTCTGGAGATTTAACTTTATATAGTGCTATCAGCGAACAAATACAAAAATTTCGTGAGGCAGGTATTCCTTTTGAATTGATTCCAGGTATTGGTGCTTTTCAGGCGGCGGCAGCAAAATTATCTACAGAATTAACCATTCCAGAGTTAGTCCAGACGATTATTTTAACCAGAATTAGCGGCAAAGCTTCTGCCGTACCAGAAACCGAAGAATTAGCTTCTCTAGCGGCTCATAAAGCTAGTTTATGCCTGTATTTAGCAGCCCGTCATGTTGATAAAGCCCAAAAAAAATTATTGCAGCATTATCCAGCCGATACCCCAGTTGCAGTTTGTTTTCGGGTTGGTTGGGAAGACGAACAAATGTGGCTAGTACCACTGTCTCAAATGGCGACCGTCACCCACGAGCATAAATTAATTAGAACTACTTTATATTTGATCAGTCCAGCCTTAACAGAAGTAGTTAATACTCGCTCCCGTCTCTACCATCGAGAACATTCCCATTTATTTAGACCTAGTACAGCACCCAAGGCAAAAACATTTAATTATTCATCCGAACCTGAGATTATTTAATCCAAACAGTTTTGATATTGACGAATTCTTGAATACCTTGGACACTTAATTCTCTGCCAAAACCAGAACGTTTGATACCACCAAAAGGAAGACGGGGGTCAGATTTAACCAGACCATTGATGAATACTGCACCTGCTTCAAGTTCAGCAATCAGGCGATCTCGTTCTTTCGGGTTATTAGTCCAGGCACTAGCCCCCAAACCAAAGGGAATATTATTAGCTAGAGCGATCGCTTCGTCGAGATTTTTGACTCGAAACAGCATGGCAACTGGGCCAAAAAATTCTTCTTTCGCGACGGTAGAATCAACAGAGATGTCAGTTAAGATCGTAGGGGGATAAAAGTTCCCCGAATCTTTATCGAGTGGTTTACCTCCAATTAACACTCTTGCCCCCTTTTGTACTGCCTGGGTAACTTGTTGGTCTAGCTCGGTCAAAATCGATTTGGTAGCTAGAGGTCCGATGTCCGTATCTTCTTGCAGGGGGTCGCCAACTTTTAAGGCTTTAAATTCAGCAACTAACTGTCGTTCAAACTCCGAAGCGATCGCTTCAGCAACAATAAAACGTTTAGCAGCAATACAAGATTGTCCGTTATTCAACATCCTGGCTTTGACTCCACTAGTCACTGCTTCAGAGAGGTCGGCACTTTCTAGAACGATAAACGGATCGCTACCACCCAATTCTAAAACAACTTTTTTAATCTGTTGTCCTGCTGCTGCCGCGAGAGATGCCCCCGCAGGTTCGCTACCAGTAAGGGTAGCAGCTTTAACACGGTCATCTTCAATTACCGCTTTAACTTTTGATGCGCCAATTAAGAGAGTTTGAAATACCCCATCGGGAAACCCTGCCTGTTGGAAGATCGATTCAATTGCCAAGGCACACTGAGGTACATTAGAAGCGTGTTTGAGAATCCCCACATTACCCGCCATTAATGCAGGTGCAGCAAAGCGAAATACCTGCCAGAAAGGAAAATTCCAAGGCATTACCGCCAAAATCACCCCTAAAGGCTGATAAGTGACAAAACTTTTACTGGCATCGCTGACAATTTCGACATCAGCTAAAAATTCAACTGCTTTTTTACTATAGAAACGACAGACTAAAGCACATTTTTCCACTTCAGCAATCGCACTTTTAATTGGCTTGCCCATTTCTTCGGTCATGATTCGGGCAAATTTTAGTTTGTCTTGCTCTAAAATATCTGCGGCCCGATTTAACCACTGACTGCGCTGTGTCATTATCGTCTGACGGTAACTTTCAAAAGCAGAACTTGCTAGAGATAACTTAGCTTCTAATTCCTCATCAGTTAAGGGGTTAAAAGTCTTTACCTTTTTCCCCGTAGCAGGATTAATTGTTGCGATCGCCATAGCTTTGACCTTCACTCGCTCTATAAATAACTCAAGGGTTAGAGAATCAACTCCAATTCCCAGATACTTATTTCTAGACTAACGAAAAATCTCCTTTATTCTCGGTATTTTTCTAAAAAATGAATTAATCTACTTATTACATAATTAGGCAATACTACCTCGTTTGCGGGCTTCTTTGTAAGAGGTGCCAACATTTCTCAAACCAGTTTTAATTAATTGTTGTTCTAAAAGAGTAAAAAAACGAGTGCGATCGCTGCCTCTCACTACTGCTTGATTATGTGCTTCAGCTAGAGCGACAGGGTAGCCATAACCTTTGTGTACCTGTGCCAACATGATACCCAGAGATTGATTTAATAATGCTGTATCTTCTACTACCCAAGCGGGTATTTCTACACGGGCAACTTCAGTACCTACATTGACATAACAAAAATAAATTTTTTGCATTTCTTCATAGAGGTCTAAAATTTTTAAATTACTGCGATATAGAGGACTTCTCTGTCCTGGTTGTAGTTGGGCAGCCCAAAAAGTTGAATCCCTTAGAGTATCTATTGTCTGACAGGGATATTTATCAGTTAAATCTCCACAGTGAACCACACAGTTGGGATGTTCGTACTGACAGGTATGCAAGCGTAAAAAATTCAAACCTTCAATACTGCGAGAGGCACTGATGTAACCCATTAACGGAATTTTAGTAGTCCTCAACCGTTCCCAAGCAGCTAAAATTGGCAGTAAAATCGCATCCCGCGCTTCTAGGGGTAGTCCATCTAAAAACCAGTAAATCAAAGAGCCATCTACCATCGCCAAATTAGGCACATCTTGATGACCTCCAGGGGGCAATACCCAATTACAAGCCATTTCTGCTAACATTTCTGCTTCAGAAACTCCGCGACGATAACCCATCCATTCTTCCAAACGAATCCCCCACTGTCGGGATACCTGAAGATCTTCTGTTTTATAAAAAACTTCGGGAATACTATCTAATAAAGGATGCAAGCTCTGTCCATAGTGAAGCATGATCTGACCTACATTTATTAGATAACAGTAGGCTATTTCATGATGAGAAGGTGAAATTTGCGAGCCATCAGTAGCAAACACACTATGACTGTAAGGGGGGGCAGGGATATCAATAGGACAATTTAAGTCTTCTATGGGAGTCGCCGAGGCAAACACAAAGCGATCGCGCCATTGGGCTTGAATTTCAATTAACTCAGCTTGTCTGTTGCTAGCTTGTTGTTGCAATTCCCGTGCCAATTCCAATCTTTTTTGAGAGGCGATCGCACAGTCGTGCATATGTTGGCTGATACCGGGAATTTGTCCTGCTAATTTCGCTAAGTCTAACATTCAAGTTATGAGGTAGATCGAATTTTGACGAAGTGGGAGGAAGCCCTGGCTTTTCAAGCCAGGGTCTCTTCCACGAAGTCAGAGGAAGCTCCGTCGTTTTACGGCGGAGTCTCTCTGACCAACGGTCACCCGCAAGCCCCGTCTTTTCAAGACGGGGAACGGGTGACACTCTGACGGTATTCGCTTCGCTTTTTTAATCTTGGCGCGATCAGGCGAAACCTGGCACTGCGCGATCGCGCCCTTACCTAAAATTCGTTTTCGCCTAAAAACTCTTGGATTGCTTTATCTTGCAACAAACAGCAATCGTTAATTTGTTTGCCGGACTCTGGGGTTTGAGATTCCGATAATACTGCTGCTACTAATGAGTTGTTGTGAGAATGAGATTGTCTCAGTTGTTGCACTTCTTGTTCTAAAGACTCAATACGGTCTACTAAAGTGCGAATAACTGCCGCTTCTGAATCTGGCAAATTACCGTGTTCTAAGGGGTTTACTTTAACTCCCGAACGATATACGACTCTACCTGGAACGCCTACTACGGTGCAGTTAGAGGGAACATCTCGCAGCACTACTGAACCCGCACCGATGCGGACGTTGTTGCCGATTTGAATATTGCCTAAAACTTTAGCACCACCACCGATAACCACATTTTCTCCCAGTGTGGGGTGACGCTTGCCCGTTTCTTTCCCTGTACCCCCCAAAGTCACTCCCTGATAAATCAGAGAATAATCTCCGACGACGGCTGTTTCCCCAATCACTACTCCCATGCCGTGATCGATAAATACTCCTTTGCCAATTTGCGCCCCTGGGTGGATTTCAATACCAGTTAAAAAGCGAGACAGATGAGAGATAAATCGCGGTACAAAAGGTATGCCAACTCGATAAAGCCAGTGAGCAATACGATGGCAAAACAGTGCCTGTAGACCAGGGTAACAAACCAAAACCTCTAGCCAATTGCGCGCGGCAGGGTCGCGGTCAAAGATGATGCGAAAGTCAGCAATTAGTGAAGATAGCAATGGTTTTATCCTTGTTCAAAGCTGTAAGTAACGTAAACTATTTTATCGCTATATAGTCATTTATGCGATCGGTCTTGGGTGGTAAAATCCGATCTAGAATTCTCAGACGGCATTGAACCCATCTAAATATTATAATATCTTTGCTTGCAGTTCCTATCTTCGAGTATAATTTAATGCGAAAAGTAATCCCAACAGTTTTTGACAGAGGGATATAGGGCGTTGTAGTTCGTCCCACCAGAGTTGCTCCTGGTAAAGTTAAAAATGTTTAGTGTAAGATTTGACTACATTTTTAATAACTATATGGCTCTCGGATTTTTTTTAAAATTATGTTAAGCAATTGTTCCAGTTAAAGGAGAACTAGCACTAGCATATTGCTGGACGGGAATTCGACCAGACAGATAAGCGAGTCTACCAGCTTGGGTAGCCAACCCCATTGCTTGAGCCATAGTGACGGGATTTTTAGCTAGAGCGATCGCACTATTAATTAACAGTGCATCTGCACCTAATTCCATGGCACAAGCCGCTTCACTAGGAGTACCGATACCTGCATCTACAACCACAGGGATTTTGGCTTCTTCAATGATGATCGAGATATTAGCCGCATTATTAATTCCCTGTCCAGAACCGATAGGAGAACCCAAAGGCATAACCGTAGCACAGCCAACTTCTTCTAGTCTTTTAGCTAATAAAGGATCGGCGTTAATATAGGGTAAAACGGCAAAACCTTCTTTAACTAACTGTTCTGCTGCTTGCAGAGTACCAATAGGATCGGGCAATAAATATTTAACATCGGGAATAACTTCGAGTTTGACAAAATTGTTATCTTCTTGTCCTAATAATTTAGCCATTTCCCTACCCAAACGCGCTACCCGAATGGCTTCTTCGGCTGTCTGACAACCGGCAGTATTAGGTAACATCCAAATTTTATCCCAAGCGATCGCTTTAGCCAATCCCTCGTGTCCAGGAGCGTTAGTTTGTACCCTTCTCACAGCGACAGTAACAATTTTACAGCCACTTGCGAATATACTTTGCTGCATGACTTCAATACTGGGATATTTGCCTGTACCTGTCATCAATCTAGAGTTAAAAGTACGTCCAGCAATGATTAATTGATCTCCGTCATCAGCAGATACGGATAAAGTAGTTAAATTTTGTTCTTCGATTTGCAAAGATAATTTATTACCGTTGTTACCGTTATTCATAGAAATCACATCGTTTTTGTGAGAGGAAGTAGCAAAGCGGCGATCGCTGAAATGAGCTAAAATCGGATTTGCTTTGTCTTCGAGAATTAAATCTGCTAAAAGAGTGGCAGTAACTGGGGCGAGTAAAATGCCATTGCGATAGTGTCCTGTCGCCAAGAATAAGTTATCACCAGCAATACTCCGTCCGAGTATGGGTAATTCGTCAGGAGTACCTGGGCGAAAACCCCACCAAAATTCTTCAATTTCCCAATCAGCTACAACAGGATATAAGTTTATCGCATTATTTAAAAGGGTTTGAATACCTTGGGGGGTGTTATAGGGAGTCCAGGATACTTCTTCTACTGTAGCTCCTACAATTAAGCGTCCATCTTGTCGAGGTACGAGATAGGTATTGTCTCCATATAAAATTCTCTGTAGGGGTTGAGACTGCGGCATTCTCAAACAGAGCATTTGTCCTTTTACGGGACGTACTGGTAGAGGCAGTAGCTTATTAGACCAAGAACCAGCCGCGAGGACATATTTATCTGCCTTTTGCTCTCCTTGAGAAGTGAGAACACTATCTACTTTACCTTGTTTTTGCTGTATGGCTCGAACGGTAACTCCCTCTTGGATTTCTACTCCTAAAATTTGCGCTCCCTGTACGAGCGATCGCATCAAGCAACGATTATCTACCTGTCCGTCTTCGGCATACCACCAACCACCCACAACTGAATCACTCAATCCTGACTGATAATATTTAATGGCAGTTTGATCCAACCAGATGGCATTATCCTTGGGCGTGATCGCCTTTGGTGCAGTGTAAACAGGAGCTAAAATACCGCAGGGGAAATAACCAGTATCGATACCAGTTAATGCTTCTAATTTCTGAGTCCATTCAGGATACAGCCAACGGGACTGAAGACACAAATCTAACATGGGAGAAGGGGCAAGTTTTTCCGCCATTGGTGCCAGCATTCCCGCAGCCGCTTGAGATGCCGCCTGTCCCACATCTTCACTAATCACCGTAACTCGGACCTCAGTTTGACGGCGTTTTAACTCAATGGCGATCGCCAAGCCGATAACACCACCGCCAATAATTAAAATATCCCTTGCTGTTTTCATCTCTCTAAACCTTAGTTCTTAGTTAAATTTAGAATTGCTACGGCTTTAATAAATTGTTTTTATAAATATTTTTGCACTACTTGCCATCCAGTCAAGGAAACAAAAATCAATCCCCCTAACAAAACAATATTAGTGCCAATATGGAGCGATCGCGCCCAAGGTTTTTCATGAATCAGATTAGCACTGGTTGCCGATAGCACAATCAATCCCACCACTAATAACCCTGCAATTAAATGAGACGAATGTCCCAAACTGCCATAGTAACCTATTGTTCCCACTACCCCAATCACTAAAAGTAACAAAATTAAAAAAATGATGATAATTCCCGCACCATAGTGTAAATTCCGCAACCAAAAAGGACGACCGATGTGAGTAATCCGACCGTAAAACATCCAACTGCCAGATATTAGTAAAATTAGATAAAAAGCGATCGCTCCTCCCATAGACCAAGCAGCAATTTTCCATAACCAAAGAAATGATGGTAAATCCAATTTCCCTGCCTCAGTAATTGATTAAATTGAGAATAATTTAAGATTAATATCAGCCAAACAATAGGGTTGCTAATTGTAGCAACCCTTAAATAATTATCTATGGTATTCAACAAAAACTTTCAATTTCTTCAATTTTAAACGGTAGCTGTAGCGGGATGATTCGAGAAATTATTTGGTTCGATTACTTCAGCTTTTTGAGGCGAGCGATCGCTTTTTTCCTCCTTATTTTTTGTTAATATTTGATGATTATTATTGCTAGAGCTAGATTCTTCTTGAACGCAGAGACGACCGCAAGGTATTGTATCAGAAAGAATTGCGCTGGCCATCATTCCCGAATGGATTTCTAACATCGCACTAGCAACAGCTTCAAATACCAGTCTCTGTCCCGGAAAAACTACTCGTTCAAAATACCAATTAGGAATATTAGTTATGCGAGCTACTTGAATTTGACTGGTGGAATTTACGTAGCAGCAGAGAAGACGATCATTCTCTCCTTGAGGTAGGGGATCGAGGATTTGAGCCATAATTATTTGTGTATTTAAAAATTAAATTTTCTATCACTTTTGATAAGCTAACACTTCTCGATCCCGACTAGCTGTAAAAGGGACTACCAATCTCTATTTCACATACTATGTATAAAGCTAATTGGCAAATTCTTGCTTGATAAAGATTCGTGACTATTTACTCATAACCTTCTACTTATTTAGGCTATGCTGCGACCAGAACAAAGAATTAAACTAGACGATACTAACGATACTGAATTTTATGCTTATCCTCGTTTTGTTACTCATGTAGACGCAGGATTTATCGCTCGCCTGACGGAGTTATATCGAAAAAGATTGCAACCCCACACTTGTATTTTTGACATGATGAGTAGTTGGGTATCCCATTTACCAGAAGAAATGGAATTTGCTATGATTAAAGGACATGGCATGAACGAAGAAGAATTAGCCAGAAATAGTAGATTAGATAGCTATTTCATCCAGAATTTGAACCAAAACCCCAAATTACCTTTAGAAGATGCTAGTTTTGATGCAGTGTTAAATACAGTATCAATACAATATTTACAATATCCCGAAGCAGTTTTTGCAGAAATTTATCGTATTTTAAAACCCAATGGTATTGTCATTATCAGTTTTTCTAATCGAATGTTTTACCAAAAAGCGATCGCCGCATGGCGAGACAGTAGCGAAATCCGTCGTGTAGAATTAGTCAAACACTATTTTCAATCTGTAGCTGGTTTTAGTCAGCCAGAAGTTATCTACGAGCGATCGCCCATACCTAATTTTTTACAAATGCTCGGTTTAACAGGTGGAGATCCGTTTTATGCTGTTATTGCTAACAAGGAGAGCTAAGTAATAGCGAATAAGAGAAACCCCTCGATTTACATAGAAGCATTACCCCAGATTAATTCTTCATGGTTATATAAACTAAAATTAGTTACTTTTAATGGTCTAACAAACATACCGGCAAAATTATTAAATAGTCCGCTACTAGCACTATTATTAATCAGTTGTAATTCTATTTTCTTTTTATACTTAGATTCTCCGCCAGGATAAATTGCAGTTCCTTGGCAGCTAATTGCTACGTAATAAAGACCGTCTTTAATCTTAACTGGAGCAGCAGGAGAATTATTACACTCATTGTAATTAGTCACAGCAGCAATATTTTCCGCTTTGTCGGGATCGATTTGATAAAAAACTCTTACAGTAGCATTATCTAAACCTCGTGCAGGAGAAGCAGACTTATTAACAATAGTTAGAGCCATAGCTGTAGATTTTTGATTAGCACCATGAATTTTATGTTCTACATAAATGCTTGGTTCGTCACGGGTAGGAAAAGAGATTTCTGACAGGGATTCGCCGCCAAATTCTAAGTACATTCGCGCTAAAGCTCCAGCTAAACCCGCATTGTAGCCAATGGCAACTTCGTTGTGAACCCAATCCCCTCGGTCATCTTTCCAGCGATCGCTTTCATCGGGACCTCCTACCAATGCACCAATTAATAAATTGCGGTTGTCTGTTGGTTGACCCATAGAATTTAACCAACTACCATGAGCAGTGCGGTGATGGGGATTGCGGGGATAATTACGACCATAACCCATTAGGTAACTGCGTTTGCTGGGATTGTTACCCAAAATATAATTAATTTGACTGACACCAAAATTAAAATACCGTTGAGCTTTTGCTATTTCTCCTTGAGTTTTTAACCAGTCACTGTAAATAAAGCCAACAAAGCTGGTATTTGCTGCTAGGGTTAGTGAAGCCCATTTAACTAAAAAAGCTAATCCTCCTGGAGTATATTTAATCCTTTCTCCCTGATGACCCACTGTCCAAAAATCTAACCAAGCTTCAGCTTTTTGCTTGTATTCTTCTTCGCCAGTTTCTTGAGCTAACAATACATAAACCCCATAGGACTTATCGTCAGTAATCAAAGTGTAGTTATAAGGTTTGGACATGACTTGATATTCGGCGATCGCTTTATCGAGATATTCGCCGTAATATTCTTGGTTTTGAGCTTTTTTTGCTTTATGTAGCCAAATAGCACCCCAAGGTAATTCATCTTGATAACCACTAAAGGATTTATAGTGGGGGAGGGCCTCGGTTAAACAATCGGAATAAACACCGCGATATTTATCGGCAAAATCATATAGTCTTTCGGCTTTTTGAACTAATAGATCTGCATAATCGCGATCGCCATTTTGACGGAACAAAATAGAAGCTGAAGCCATCGCTGCGGCACTTTCTGCGGCTAATTCTGTACCCGGACAACTAGTATCGATTTTATAAGCAGGTCGTTCCATTTCGAGATCAACTACTTCGGCTGCACCCCACCATTGATGATCTCGTTCTCCACTACTAACTTGTCCGTAGAAAATGTAATTGCCAGGGGTATCATTAGCAAAAGCGTTAAGTAAATAATCTGTTGCCCATTTAATATTTTGCGATAAATGAACTAATTGTCCCGATTTTTCGTAAGCATCGTAATATTCAATGCCTCCCCACGACAAGAGAGTTACCGTAGCTGCAATAGGTAAACCAAATTTAACGTTATCCCCCGCATCAAACCAGCCACCACTGAGATCCACTCCAACATCTGCACCATCTTTTAATACAGAATCTCCCCGCCAAGGAACACGATTCCACTCAGGTAATTTTCCTGCTTGTTGCGCTTCATAAAAAAGAATCGATTTTTGCAACGCCTCGCCATAATTAGGAGCAGTTGTCCCCCTTAAAGGCATTACCGTCATCAAAAACATCAATAGTGCCAAACAAACAGCTTTGATAGTTTTAAACATAAAACTAATTTTAGGTAACAGAGTATAAGGAACGATAAATGTTAGATGTTAAATGATTACTGATTCGACCCTGCATGATAAGAACTACGTACTAGGGGGGCAGAACGGACTTGAGCAAAACCCAAAGACCGAGCAATATCTCCCAGACGAGCGAATTCCTCTGGAGTCCAATATTTTTGTACTGGTAAGTGTGCCAAAGAAGGACGCATATACTGACCGATAGTCAAGCGATCGCATGATATTTGTCGCAAGTCTTGCATCAACTCAATAACTTCTGCTTCAGTTTCTCCCAAGCCTAACATCAGTCCCGATTTGGTAGGAATAGATGAATCTAACTCCTTGACATATCGTAGTACATCTAACGAGCGGTTGTATTTTGCACCTCTTCTCACTGGTGCTTGTAAGCGTTTAACGGTTTCTAAATTATGGTTATAACAAGCAGGTTTGGCCGCTACCACAGTAGCAACTCGATGTTTTTGGGCGATCGCTGCTTCTTTTCCACTCCAAAAATCGGGAGTTAATACTTCGATTTGGGTTTGAGGATTTTGTTGGCGAATTGCAGTCATCACCCTGACAAACCATTCCGCACCGCCATCAGCTAGATCGTCTCTAGCAACAGAAGTTAAAACTACATAGCGTAAACTCAACAAACTCACCGCATCTGCCACTTTTTGTGGTTCTTCTGGGTCTAAAATCATTGGCTTATGTCCTTTTTCTACTTGACAAAAAGCACAAGCTCTAGTGCAAGTTTGTCCCATCAACAGAAAAGTTGCCGTATGATTGGCATAGCATTCTCCTCGATTAGGGCATCTTCCTTCTTCACAAATAGTGTGAATTCCTCGTTGTTTAATAATTCGTTGTACAGTGGAAATCTCACTCGCTTTACCAATAGAAGATTTTAACCAAGATGGCAAAGAAGTAATTTCTGTGCGCCATTGATTTTTAGCAGCTTGAAAATGTTCAGATTTATTCATTAAATTTTGCTATTGTTAATCACAGTGACTTTACATATTAAGATATTTTTAAAATTTAGATATTTTTTCCTGTTAGTTTAACTAGCTAAAAGGGAATTCTATAAGTGTAAACTTAACTAACTACCAAAAATTCTAAGTTTGGTCTAAAGATCTGCAAACGTAGTTAGTAGCTGAGGGGTGAATCGTGTCAACTCACAAGATTTTGGTTATTGATGACAGTAAAGTCATCAGAATGCGAGTCAAAGATATGTTGCCTGATGGTAACTTTGAGGTCATTGAAGCCAAGGATGGTCTTGAAGGATTTAATCTAATTAAAACAGAAAGTCCTAATCTGATTATGCTCGATTTTTTACTGCCTAAAATGAGCGGTTGGGAAGTATATCAAGAAATTCAAAAAGAACCTAGATTGCGGACTATTCCCTTGCTATTAATGTCGGGACGAAAAGAAGAAGTAACGGATAAACTTCCGGAACCTTTTGAATATTTTGCCTTTGTGGAAAAGCCTTTTGATCGCGAACAGTTAGTTGACGCGATTCGAGAAGCAATGATGAAGGCCAAAAAACAACCCCAAGCTAAGAGTGCTGCACCGGAAAATATTAGTTCGGCTAGTAGTTTACAAATATCGTCTATGGCGGCTGAAATCACTGTACTCAAAACTCAAGTTGCTCAAATGGAAAGAGAAACCGAACAGTTAAAAAAACAGTTCCATCAATTAGTTGGATTTATTAAACAAAAGCTGAGATAGGTAGGCTTTATTGCTACAAAAAGTTTACAATAAGCAGAGTTAAGTTTAACAGAGATAAAATAATAAAATAAGTAAAATGAACGATAAAGCAGGATTAATCGGCAAAATTTTATTTTTCTCTACATTAATCTCGATTTTAATTAAATATGGTGGTCGGATTGTCTATTTACCTCCCACTAATAATATTGCTTTATTGATAGTGCTGTTACCATCTTTAGTTTTGTCATTAACCTTAATCTGGCGATTACAAAAACAACAGAGACAAGAATCATCATAAAATTTTTAAAGTACGCTAAAAATAAGGTTAATCTAAAAACCAATCTGCTTATAGCCGAATCTGAATGCAGGAGCTTTTCAACAGTGAATTTTGGGACTTGGATTGGCTTAGTTGTTTTATTTATTTCCATATACGTATTGTGGCAAATCAAACAATTATTGCTGCTGCTGTTTACGGCAATTGTTTTGGCTACTTCTTTGAATATTTTGGTAACATCTTTCCAAAAGCGCGGAATTCGGCGCAATTTTGCGATTTTTTTAGCTATATTTTCCTTGGTAGCAATTTTAATTGGTTTAATTTCCATAGTCGTACCGCCATTTGTCGATCAATTTCAGCAGCTAGCCGCCTTAGTTCCCCAGGCGATCAATAAATTAAATTATTGGTTAGATTTATTATCAGAACGTCTCGACCCCAGAATCATCACTTTATTACCAGAGACGCGAGAATTAACCCGACAAATACAACCCCTAATTCAGCAATTTTTGGGTGGAGGACTAACTTTTTTCTATAGCTCTCTAGGAGTTTTACTGAGCATTTTATTTTTATTGGTTGTTACCCTGATGTTGCTGGTAGACCCCACACCTTATCGTCGGGGATTTATCCGTCTATTTCCTGCTTTTTATCGTAAACGAGTCGATCGCATTTTAGAGCTTTGTAGTGAGGCTTTAGAGGGGTGGTTGGTGGGTATTCTCTTTAATATGGTAGTTATTGCCCTATTGAGTTTTATTGGGCTGTCAATTCTTGGAATTCCCCTAGCTCTATCTCAAGCTCTGTTGGCGGGATTATTAACTTTTATTCCCAATATCGGACCCACCTTAAGTGTCCTATTACCTATGGTGATCGCCTTATTAGAAGCTCCCTGGAAATCTCTAGCAGTCCTCATTTTGTATATAATTATCCAGCAAGTTGAAAGTAATATTTTGACTCCGATTGTTATGGCACAACAGGTATTTCTATTACCTGCGCTAACACTATTGTCTCAAGTGTTTTTTGCAACTTTCTTTGGCTTTTTAGGACTATTTTTATCTTTACCCCTAACAGTGGTCGGTCAAATCTGGTTTAAAGAAGTGATTGTCAAAGATATTCTCGATGAGTGGAATTCATCATCCAAACAACTCCGCACTATAGAAGCAGTGGAGATAGTAGAGATGGTAGAAGGGTTAGAGGGGATAGAAGGGGTAGAGGGAGTAGAAGGAGATTTAAAAACCAATAATCAATAACTCAAACATTATGAGGACAATCGCCGAAATTAACCACAAAATTCGCTCTTCTCAAGTAGTAGCGTGGACAGTAGAAGAATTGAAAGCCAAAGTTCGAGAACTCGGTGTGACTCAAGCATTCAAACAAGTAGATGTCATCACCACTGGTACTTTTGAACCGATGGAATCTTCTGGAGCGATAATTAATCTCGGACATACAGACCCTCCGATTAAAATTCGTCAGTGTTGGTTGGATGGCGTACCTGCTTATGCGGGATTTGGTGCAGTAGATTTGTATTTAGGAGCAACGGCGATCGCCGATTATGGAGGAAGCGATCCCACTACTCCAGTTAGCTGGGAACGGGGAGGGGGTCATGTTATCGAAGATTTAATTGCTGGAAAAACTGTTCACATTAAAGCGATCGGACATAAAACCGATTGTTATCCCAGAGCAACTTTTGAAAATACAATTACCAAAGATAGTATTAATCAATTTTACTTATTCAATCCCCGTAATTTATATCAAAATTTTATTGTTGGGGTTAATGGTGGCGATCGCCCGTTACATACTTATCTTGGTGTCTTACAACCTGGATTAGGTAATGCAGTCTACTCCAACCCTGGAGCAATTTCTCCTTTACTCAATGACCCAGACCTGAAATTAGTTGGCATTGGTAGTAAAATTTTTTTAGGTGGAGGAATTGGCTATGTAGCTTGGGAGGGAACGCAGCATTTTCCCCGACAAAAACGTTTATCCAATCGTACTCCTATTGGACCTGGAGCTACTGTGGCGTTAATTGGCGATGCCAAACAAATGAATGCTTATTGGGTGAGGGGTTGTTATTTTAAAAATTATGGTTCTTCCTTAATGTTAGGGGTAGGGGTAGCTTTACCCGTTCTACAAGAAGAAGTAGTGCGTTACTGTACAGTAGAAGATAAAGACATTGTTGCTCCCGTTCTCGATTTTTCAATTCCCCGCCGAGTACGTCCTATTTTTGGCTTAGTTACTTACCAACAGCTAAAACAAGGTCGAATTACTATTGAAGGAAAACAAGTAAGGGTAGCCCCTCTAGCCAGTATTGCTCGTTCCCGACAAGTAGCAGAGGAGTTAAAACAATTAATTGCCACAGGAAAGTTTACTCTCACTGAACCCGTTGCTCCTTTACCTCAAAATCTTTATTTCAAACCTCAAGATCTTCGTCGAGCTTCCATTACTCTTGAAGATTAACAAAAATAGGAAGTGCAGGGGCGCAAGCGTTGCGTTCTTACACTCCCCCTACTCTATTGTCCCAATGTCGAGCAATTTCTCTAGTTATTGCTGGTGGTTAATTATTGGTGAGTGAGCTTCCACCGAGATAATAGACGAAATGCCCAAATACTTAAGACCACTCCAATTAAAACTACTAACCATGACCCCCAAAATGGAAAAGTCATAGCACCAAGTTGAAATGACCAGTGGGTAAATAGTCTGACCAAATGCACGAGTGTAATTAGAGCAAAAATCGTTGCTGAAATTAAAATGTAATTTTTTTCACTCATTTTCCAATCCTCCATGTTGTCTTAATTGAGGACTAAACAGTTTCATTCTCGTACTCAGATTTTACCTTAGACACAAGAAAACTGTTGACAAATAACCATTTTTGTAATAGACAGTCACTTGAGGAATAGTAACTGCGCGATTAATGACTCCTGAACTATACACTGCCACTGATAGCAAGTTATCCTTTCTTCTCGATTTTTTTATTAAGAATGGGACGGGACACGGGACTGTTGGGTTTAGGGGGTTTGAATGGTTTACTGGAGATTTTTTGAGGATTTCTCTTAAATTTGGGCTTGCGTTTTTGAGCAAAACCTAAATCTGTTCCTTCTTCGATAATTAACATTTCTTTTTCTAAACGAACTTTTAAGTCCCAAAAGCGACGTAAAGGTCTGTCCCCTAGATTTCCTTGGAGCTTGAGCTTAAAAAATTTCGGTTTTTCTCCTTCTTTACGAGGAAATTGCTTAATCTTAACAACAATACTTTCTTCTTCAGTAGAATAAAAAATTACTTCCCCTCGAATCGAGAAATAACCATCATCAGCATCTTCACTCGTTTGATTGAGAGCAGAATTTTGGTTGAGAGTTTCAGGTTCCCATACTCCAACAATTTGAACGTGCAGGTGAGATGATTCGCTTTTTGTTCTGGGGTAAACTACCCACAAATGATCTTGAGCCAAATCGAGATGATTTTTAATCAGGCTAATAACTCGACCTAACAGAACTGCTTCAATTTGCGTACCTTCTGGAGTAATTAGAGTCCCTTGAGTCATTTGTGCTTCACTAGGTTGATATCTGGCTCTAATCAAGCCAATAGCACGATATTGTCGGGGATGAGAAGGAGGGGGAATCGGTTGCTGTCTTTCTGGGGAGGGTTGAGTTTCCGAATTATTCGAGACAGAATCTTGTGATTGTTCAGACATAGGAGATTCTGGAGTTGGGTTTTCGCTAGCAGAAGATACTTTAGGGGATTTATTTTTAGCCAAATTCATAACAAGACCTTTAAACGGAAACTTTAGGAATTCAGAGAAAGCTCGATCGCATCACGGCGAATTCTCTCTGGTGTGAGTGTAAAAGAGACAAAATTTTCAACTCCAGTGTAAGTTAATATAGCCTACGGTTGGAAGTAAAAAATTGAAGCTCAAATCAATTGGCTTCCATGTTTAGGATAAACGATACTATAGTGGGTCAAGCAATAACCCAAAATTAAGTTAAGTTTGATTCGCCTATTATAGTCTGGAAGAAAAATGGTACAGCAAAAACGAAGCAGTTGGGTCTATATAGTTTTAGGTTTGATGTTATTCTCCTTAATAATATTTTCAGGAATTCCCTTATTTAGTAGTATTTTTACCCCAGAACAATTAACCTCCAATTCTGCTCAGGCGATCGCCACATTTACCGCTCGCGAGTTAGTCAAGCTCGAAGCAGAAGCTAGTGGCTATCAGAAGGTTTTAGAGCGTGAACCAGAGAATGATACAGCATTGCGAGGATTGTTGGAAATTAGACTCAAACAAAAAGATTTACCAGGTGCGATCGCTCCTTTGGAAAAATTGGCTCAAATTCATGCACAACAAAGCGATTACACTATTTTGTTAGCACAAGCCAAACAACAGATTACCGATTATGAAGGCGCAGCCGCAGCATATCGTCAAGTTTTGGCAACTCATCCGGGAGATATTTTTGCTTTAGGAGGAATTACCAATTTATTTTTAATTCAGAATCTGCCCGAACGAGCGATCGCTATTCTCAAAGACACGATTAAATTAGCCCAAAAAGATGATTCCGAAACCAGCCAGTCTATTGATGTAGCTTCCGTGGAATTATTGTTAGGAGAGTTATATGTTAGCCAAGAAAGATACGATGAAGCGATCGCCCTGTACGATGAACTGGCACAAGCCAAAGAAAGCGATTTTCGCCCTGTATTTGCCAAAGCTTTGGTTTTAGAACGTCAAGATAAAATTGAAGCCGCTAAATCCGCCTTGGAAACTGCCTATACTATCGCTCCGGCGGAATATAAAGACCAAATCGGCAACGAAATGAAAAGACTCAATCGGTCAACTGTAGGGGACAACGGGCCTTCCCCCGTACAGTAATTACTAATCCTCTCATAAAATCTTGTATTGTGGGAATGCACAAAAAATATTCCCAGGATGAGAGATTCGTGACAGGACAAGACCGAGAACCATTAGCTAGCTTGCTACTATATCACTTATTAAAATGGTCGGTAGTTAGCCCTTTACTACATACATATTTTCGAGTACGTATTTACGGTGCGGAAAAAGTTCCCCGCTCTGGAGGTGCGATCGCTGTTTGTAACCATGCTAGCTATTTCGATCCACCGATTGTTTCCAATTGTCTCGGTCGTCCTGTAGCTTTTATGGCTAAAGAAGAATTATTTAAAGTTCCCTTATTAAAACAGGGAATTAAATTATACGGCGCATATCCAGTAAAACGCAGTCAGAGCGATCGCACAGCTTTACGAGCAGCGTTAAATACTATTGATAATGGTTGGATTGCTGCTATTTTTTTAGAAGGTACGCGAACTAAAAACGCCAAAATCACCTCTCCCAAACTAGGTGCTGCTTGGATTGCTGCTCGAGCCAAAGTCCCCTTAATTCCTGTTAGTTTATGGGGAACAGAACAAATTTTAAACCCTGGTTTTCTTTTACCTAAATCTGCACCAATTACAGTTCGCATTGGCGATCCAATTAATCCCCCTCAGTCTACTAACAAAGAAGATTTAAAATCTGTAACCGAACAATGTGCAGCAGTTATTAATTCTCTTTACGATCTCAAAAGATAAGTAATATTTAAAAATTGAGGAGTCAAATTTTTAAATATTTGTTTTTTAATTATCATCCTTTTTAACATCAACTGTAGGTAAAAAAGAATGGGGTAAATCTTCAAATTTTTGCTTGACTGCTTCGCAAAAAGCTTTCATTTGAGCTACAGTCATGGTTGGTTCTGCTTGTCCTTTTTCCCAACGACGGATAGTAGATACTGCTACTCCTATCTCTCTAGCTAGCTGTTCTTGAGAGAGTTGAGCAGCTAATCTTAGCCTTTTAAAGGGAGAATTAGTTTCTTGCAAGTTATATTTTTTAGGTCTATTCATACGAGTAGAATAATTTTTGTAGAAATTAATTTAGACAGACAATTATATTTAAAAAAAACTACACAAAAACACAGAAATTAAAGTGCAATTTAAAATAATTTTATTGCCTTGCAAGTATACCGAGAATAATGATTTTTTATATGTTAACAAAGGGTAAAATATTCAATATCAGAAAAAACACTGAAGTTCAGATTGAACGAATATTAACCTATCGGTAAACTTGCAAAAAGATATTTTTAAAAGAATTAAGATAATATTTATTTGATAAAATTAACAACAA
The DNA here is from genome assembly GCA_050330335.1 of Pleurocapsa sp. Lineage (GTDB taxonomy): Bacteria > Cyanobacteriota > Cyanobacteriia > Cyanobacteriales > Xenococcaceae > Waterburya. The sequence goes on from JBHJNX010000036.1 coordinate 21,228, forward strand.
CACAAAGAATAAACAGAAAGTTAGGCTAATGTGCGTTTAAATTGTGAATTTACTTATTAGTAATTAATATCTTCCTGCCCTGCTTCACGGTCGTCACAAGCTTTGGAGGAAACCTCCAAAGACGCGACCTCCTCTGCTCAATCTCAACTAACTAATTTAAATGCGATCTGAGCTTATTAACCATCACGGCGATCGCTTTTTTGACTGAATTCTTGACGGCGCAATCTTAATTGAATATCTTCCAATAACTGTCGGTTAACTGCCATGAGGTCGGCCACCAAACCAAAAATCCAGAGTTGAAAGCCAATTAAAATAAGCATGGCAGCGAGTATCAAGCTGGGAACGCGAGGCTTACTGGGATTATCGCCAAATATTCCCCAAAATAATAATAACCAGCGCGTACATAGTAAAAATCCTAAACTTACAGGAAGACTGCCCAACATCAGAAAAAACTGAAGGGGGCGATAGGTCATAAAAATACGAATGATCGTCCACAGCGATCGCCGTACATAGGCAAAAATACTTTTAACCAAGCGCGAGGGACGTAAATAATCGTTGGTACGAATGGGTACGGAGGTGATTACCATACCTCGCTGTCCTGCTTGGATGATGGTTTCTAAGGTGTAAGTATATTCATTAAATACATTTAATCTCAAAGCTGCTTCTCGGCTTATGGCCCGAAAACCACTTGGCGCATCAGGAATATTAGTATTACTAGCAAAGCGTACCGCCAAACTACCCAACTTTTGCAGGACTTTTTTCACGGGAGAAAAATGTTTAATTTCCTGAATCGGTCTAGCACCAATGACAATTTCTGCCCTACCTTCTAAGATCGGTGCAATTAACTTGGGAATATCTGCCGCACAGTATTGATTATCCGCATCGGTATTGACAATAATATCTGCCCCTGCCTTAAGACAGGCTTCTATTCCTGCCATAAAACCTTTAGCCAAACCCTGATTGGATTCAAAATTAACGATAAGATCTACACCACAGGCCTTAGCTACTTCAATGGTGCGATCGCGACTACCATCATTAATAATCAACCATGCCACTTCATCCACACCGGGAACTTCACGAGGTAATTGTGAGAGAGTCAAACCCAGAGTTGCTTCTTCGTTGTAACAAGGAATTTGAATGATTAATTTGGTCATTTCATTTTAGAAGCAGCCCTGGGGAAGCAAGAGTAAAACGATAGAGAAGTAGGGAAGGGTAGTTGAATCTTTTCTCCTTCTTCCCTCCATCTTTTTTCCAATCTAAGTGACGCTAAATACTAGGACAAATCCTAAAACTGCTGCAAAGATGATCAGAGCATAAAATTGAGCGCGTCCATTTTCTAGGTATTTTAGACCTTCTCCACTTAAGACGGCTGCTAAACCAGTTAAATTAACAGCACCATCTACTACACGATAATCTACTTCCATGATCTGTCTTGCCAGACGACGGCAGCCGATCACAAATACTTTGTAATAGATATCGTCAAAGTACCATTTGTTGAGAGATAATTTGTAGAGGGCGGGAACGCTTTTGGCGATCGCCACGGGATCGATTTTTTTCAACCGATACATTAACAGTGCGACAATAATGCCTACTGTAGCGATCGCTACAGAGAGTCCTGCCATGATTAAAAATTCATTCCAGTCAAAATGACCTGCTTCTTCAATTATTTCCCCTGGCGCATGAATAAACTCTTCAAAATAGTTTTCCCAAGGACGACCGAGAAAACCGATACCCACAGATGGTACGGCTAATAAAATTAAAGGTAATGCCATACTCAGGGGTGACTCATGGGGAGTTTCACTGTGTCCGTGATGTTCTGCTACGGGGCTTTTAAACGCCTGGGAAACCACAGGCGACAGCCCCTCCTCTTTAGCATCCATTGCCCCAGGCCCAAAGGCGACTTCCGACTCGGTTAATAATTTCTGGCGAATACCAGTATTATTACCGCGAAATTCCCCTTCAAAAGTCATAAAGTACATACGAAACATATAGAAAGCAGTCAAACCAGCTGTAGCCCAACCTACTGCCCAAAGAGCGGGATTAGCTGCCATAGCTTGCCCTAAAATTTCATCTTTTGACCAGAAACCGGCAAAGGGAGGGATACCACAAATTGCCAAATTACCAATTAAAAAAGTGCCGGCAGTAATGGGCATATATTTCCGCAAACCACCCATTAAACGCATATCCTGTGCCAGAGTGGGATTGTGTCCGACCACTGCTTCCATGCCGTGAATCACCGAACCAGAACAGAGAAACAGCATTGCTTTAAAATAAGCATGAGTCATCAGGTGGAATAAACCCGCACTATAAGAACCAATACCCATTGCCATGACCATGTAACCCAACTGGGACATAGTAGAATATGCCAGTCCTTTTTTGATGTCATTTTGCGTTAGGGCAATACTCGCTCCTAAGAAAGCGGTAAATGCTCCCGTCCAAGCGATGGTATCCATAGCCAAAGGAATATGCTCAAACACGGGATACATCCGCGCAATTAAAAATACTCCTGCTGCTACCATAGTTGCCGCATGGATTAAGGCAGAAATCGGAGTCGGGCCTTCCATTGCGTCTGGTAGCCACACATGAAGGGGAAACTGAGCCGACTTAGCTACAGGGCCTAAAAAGACCAAAATGCCGAATAAAGTAGCCAAACCAGCACTTAAAGCTCCAGAATTGACCAATTCACTTAGGCGATCGCCCATAATGTCAAATTCAAAACTGCCAGTTGCCCAATATAAACCGAGCATTCCCAGTAATAAGCCAAAATCACCAACACGGTTAGTAACAAAAGCTTTCTGACAGGCATCGGCGGCGGGTTGTCGGTCGAACCAAAAACCGATCAGCAGGTAAGAACACATCCCCACCAGTTCCCAGAAAATATAAATTTGTACTAGGTTGGGACTGATGACCAACCCCAACATTGAAGAACTAAAAATGCTCAAATAAGCATAAAAACGTACATAACCTGGGTCGTGTGCCATGTAGCCATCGGTGTAAATCATCACCAAAAAAGCTACTGTTGTCACCACAACCAACATCAAGGCAGTGAGATGGTCGATGGTATAACCCATCGTCAGGTGAAAATCCCCTGCTGCTGCCCATTCAATGGTACGGGTATAAGCTTCGTGTCCGTGAATCTGACTCCAGAGGAGCGCAAAGGATAAAACCATTGCTGCTCCGATAATTGAAACGATAAAGACAGCCACAATCTGACGGAGACTATTGGTTGCCTTATTGAGAGAAATTAAGCCAACGCCAACTAACGTCGCCCCTAGTAAGGGTAAGACGGGAATTAGCCAGGCATACTGATAAAGCGGTTCCATTTCTAATATCTAAATATGAATTGCTTCTTTGACGAGTAACGCTAATCATTGTGACACACAGGATTCCTTAACAATGTGTTTAGAGATGGATTTCATTGAGCAATCCCTTGCTAATCTTGCAGATAAACCATGAAACATTGAATATTGTAACTGTAGGAATTTTTACTCAAGGCGATCGCTTATTAATTTTGCCGATAAAATTACAAAACATTGAGTAGTGTAACTATAGGTATCTTTACTTTACAAGGACGCTTTAAACTAAATAGAATCTCTATTTTTTCGGTGTCTGTTTTTATCTGTACATAAGTTTATGTTTCCTATCAATCGTCCTCGCCGTCTGCGCCAACATCCTCAATTACGTCGCATGGTACAAGAAACTGTTGTTACTGCCAGCGATTTAATTTATCCTTTATTTGCCGTACCTGGTCAATCTGTAGCTACTGAAGTTAAGTCTATGCCTGGAGTATATCAACTTTCAGTAGATAAAATCGTGGAAGAAGCAAAAGAAGTTTACGATTTGGGTATTCCTGCGGTAATTTTGTTTGGTATTCCTGCTGATAAGGATGTTAATGCTACAGGAGCTTGGCACGATTGTGGTATCGTTCAAAAAGCAGCAACAGCCATCAAACAAGCCGTACCAGATTTAATTGTCATCGCCGATACTTGTTTGTGCGAATATACTCCTCACGGTCATTGTGGCTATTTAGAAACAGGAGATTTAACAGGCAGGGTTTTAAACGACCCCACTTTAGAATTGCTGAAGAAAACTGCCGTATCTCAAGCTCAAGCCGGGGCTGATATCATTGCCCCCTCTGGGATGATGGATGGTTTTGTTAGTGCCATCCGCGAGGGTTTAGATGAAGCTGGATTTCAAGATACTCCCATCCTTTCTTATGCCGCTAAATACGCCTCGGCTTATTATGGCCCATTTAGAGATGCTGCCGAATCCTCTCCCCAATTTGGCGATCGCCGTACTTATCAAATGGATCCCGCTAATGGTAGAGAAGCAATTAAAGAAGTAGAGTTAGATATTGCTGAAGGAGCAGATCTGCTGATGGTGAAACCTGCCTTAGCATATATGGATATCATTTGGCGTGTCAAACAAGTAACCAATCTGCCCGTAGCAGCTTACAATGTTTCTGGAGAATACTCAATGGTCAAAGCTGCCGCACTCAATGGCTGGATCGACGAGAAAAAAGTTACCCTAGAAACCCTTACTAGCTTTAAACGTTCGGGGGCAGACTTAATTTTAACTTATCATGCTAAAGATGCCGTGCGCTGGCTAAATGAGTAAAATTCAAACAATGTTCTCCACAAGGTAGGGGTGCGTCGCGATGCGCCCCCACGGTTTTATTGCTGACTATTCATACATGAAAAAAATTTTTGTAATTGACACGAATGTATTACTCCACGACCCCAAAGCTATTTGGCAATTTGAAGATAATGATGTCATTTTACCCATGGCCATTATCGAAGAATTAGACCGCTTCAAAAAACAGCCAGAAATGACGGGGAGAAATGCCAGAGAAGTGTCACGCAATTTAGACCAACTCAGGCAAAAAGGTCATTTGACTACCGGTGTAGACTTAGATAAGGGTGGAATTTTAAAAGTTGCTCTTTGCGATCGCCAAACTTTACAAGAATTACCTCCAGAATTAAACGGAGATTTGGCAGATAACTCGATTTTGGCAGTAGCTTTACAGTGCAAACGGCAGTGTCAATGCCCGGTAATCGTAATTAGCAAAGATACCAATTTGAGAATTAAAGCTGATGCGTTGGGGTTAAATGCTGCCGATTACGAAACCGATAAAGTAGATGTTGAAGATTTATATACCGGCAGTACGGAAGTTATGGTAAATGCTGCTCAAATCGAAAAATTTTTTCATGAAGGTGAAATCATCCTAGCAGATAATTTTTTACCTAATCAAGATATTACCCTGGTAGATGAAGCTAATTTGTCCCATACGGCTTTGGGCATGGTAGAAGGTAATAGTAACCGCATTGTCCCGTTAATACATTTGCCCAAACAAGGAGTTTCTAATATTCAACCCCGCAACCGCGAACAAAGATTTGCCTTCAATTTGCTGTTGCAAGACTCAATTCCCTTAGTAACTTTAGTAGGTAAAGCAGGGACGGGAAAAACTCTACTGGCGATCGCGGCAGGACTGCAAAAGGTAGCCGAGGAAAAAATCTATACCAGGTTGTTAATTTCTCGTCCGATCGTACCTATGGGCAGAGATATTGGCTATTTACCGGGAGATGTTAAGGAAAAACTCACTCCTTGGATGCAGCCTCTATACGATAATTTTGACTTGATTTTGGGTACTCAAGATAATCGCCACAAGCCAGAACATTGGCGCAGAGGGCATGAAGAATTAATTGACTTAGGTTTGCTGCAAATCGAACCTTTAACCTACATTCGCGGGCGTACTATTCCCCAACAATTTCTAATTATTGATGAAGCACAAAATCTTACTCCCCATGAAGTTAAAACCATTATTACCCGTGTCGGCGAAGGTACAAAAATCGTCCTCACTGGAGATCCCGATCAAATCGATAATCCCTATGTCGATGCGGCTAGTAATGGCTTGACCTATGTAGTAGAAAGATTTAAATACGAACCCCTAGCGGGTCATATTACCCTCTCTAAAGGAGAACGTTCCGGTTTAGCAGAAAGAGCCGCAGCGTTACTTTAAACAGTCATTAGTTTTTAGTTGCTACTTGCTACTTCAAATAGGATTGCTATTTAGTAGCTTGAGAAGATTCCCGACCTTGAGCCTGTACTTCTTGAGATAAAATCTCCATAGCCTTAGTAAATTGAGGGTCTTTAGCAGTGCCGATTAATTTAATATCACTTTGGAGTTCTTTGCGTTCTGTTTCGCTTAATTCAATCACAATATCGGGGGGAATGCCCTCTTTATTGATATCTCTACCACTGGGAGTTAAATACTTAGCGATCGTTACGGCTAAACCTGATCCGTCTCCAAGCGATCGCACTGATTGTACCAGACCTTTACCGAAGGTTTGGGTACCGATTAAAGTAGCTCGATGATTATCTTGCAACGCACCTGAGAGAATTTCGCTGGCACTAGCCGAACCACCATCGATCAAGACTACCAAAGGTTTATTAGTCAAAGCATTCTTGTTAGCAGATTTGCGATCGCTTTCTCCTTGGCGGCCTACTGTAGATACAATTGTTCCTTCATTTAGCCACATCCGAGCGATATCGATACTAGAATATAGCAATCCACCGGGATTGGAGCGTAAGTCGAGAACATAACCTGCTACAGACTTCTCTTCAAAATTCTTAATCGTATCCCGCATTTCTTGAGAAGCTTGCGCACTAAATTGAGTTAGGCGAATATATCCTACTTGACCAATAGGAGTATTTTCAATACGAGCTTTAACTGGATGAATCGTGATGTTAGCTCGTTCGATTTGATAATTATTTTTTTGCCCATTTCTTTCGATAGTGAGAGTTACGCTAGTACCTGGCTTACCTCTGATAAGTTTGACTGCATCATTGACATCCATTCCTTTGGTGTCTGTACCATCGATACTGATAATCAAGTCTTTAGCCAATATACCAGCTTCAAACGCAGGAGTGTCTTCAATGGGAGCAACTACTAACAATCGATCTGTTTCTTCATCTTTGGAAATTTGAATTCCCACTCCAGTTAATTCTCCAGAAGTATCGATTTGCATATTTTTAAATTCTTCTGGATCCATAAACCGAGTATAAGGATCTTCGAGCTTTTCTAGCATTTGACGAATTGCTTCGTAAGCTTCTTGTTTATCGGTATAAGATTTTTCTAAAAATTCTTTACGAATTTCTAACCAATCTGTATTATTAAAGTCCTGATCTACATATTGATAATTAATAATTTGCCAAACTTCATCGACAATTTCTTTAGGACTATCCTGAAAAAAAGCTTGACTTTGAGAAAGATGAATTCCTGCCCCTGTAACGGCTACAGTAGATAAAGCTACAGCAGTCGTCCCCAGAACGAGTCCGCGTTTTGTAATTACCATAAGCTAAAAAAATATAAAATTTATTGTCGGTGAAAAACTACATAAATCAATCATAAGCCTTAATTTACCATAGGTTATTTCTATGGTTGTAATATCGAGGCGGCTCTTCAGTCTATGGTAGCTGTTGGACTATTATTGTTGCCCAAATAAATTACCTTCATTACATTGTAAATAATTACTATAATCACCATCAAATACAAATTTTTTTAAACCCCAATGGCAACACTATTGTCACGCAAACTGCAACATAATTTGCGCCAACTCAAACAGCAAAAACAACAACAGTTGCGTCTTGCCCTGTGGCGATCAGCAGTTACTATAAGCTGTGCTGTTGCCTTACTTACCGTAGCAGGGCTACCTTATTGGCAAATTAAACAGCCATCCCAACTAGATATTCAAGGAGAAAATCTAATTGCCGAAGAAACTTTACATTATTGGCTAAATTTTGCCTATCCTCAATATATTTGGTTGATACCAATTCAAAAATTAACACGGCAACTGGAATTGATGCCGTCGATCGCTGCAACTAAAATTACCAAACAAATTCTTCCCCCCCGTCTTATTGTTAAAATACAAGAAAGAACTCCTGTCGCGATCGCGGCTTCAGCAGGAAAAGTAGGATTTTTAGATGCAGAAGGCACCTGGATTGACCAAGAATATTATGGCAAATTAAATGAAAATTTAACTTTACCATCTCTCAAGGTGGTAAATTTTCAACCTAGCGAACGTAATTCTTGGATTAAAATTTATCGTCTGATGTCTCTTTATTCGTCAATTAAGATTGAAGAAATAAGTTGGGATCGCAGTAATAGTTTATTTTTAAAAACTGAAATTGGCATGGTTTATTTGGGGGGCAATCCTGCTCAACTAGACAAACAATTTAAAATTATGGCTCAATTGAAAAATTTACCTGATCGCGTTAAAGCCAGTGAAATTGCCGCCATAGACTTGAGTAATCCAGATTTGAACTTAATTCAAAAATACCAAAAATAATTAACTGGCAAAACTAACTTCGTACGTATTTTCCCTGAGTTAATTTAGAGCATCGGTTACTATATAAGTAATTATTGGGAAGATAGTTATATTTATGTGTTTAATAATTACAAAAACTTTAATATTTTCTAGGGATTAAATCATCTAGATGATAATGAGTTGAGCAATGAAGACTCCAAGACTAAAACATATAGAAGAAAACTTTAGAAAAACTTCGAGCTACACCCATGTCTGAGAACAAAAAACTCGTTCGTCTGCCTCATAATCAAATCAACTATGGTTCTGAAATATCTTTATCTTTAGGTAATTTAGGTAATAATTCTGTAAGTAACAATAGTATTGCAGCAACTTTTCGCGGTAGCAGTAATTCCCCAATTGCTAAAGAAGACACCAGAAGTAGTAAAATAGTACCAAGTAACGTAGCCAAGATCAAAGTTATGGGAGTAGGTGGTGGCGGTTGCAATGCCGTCAATCGCATGATTGAAAGTCAGGTGACGGGTATTGAATTTTGGGCAATTAATACAGATGCACAAGCTTTAAACCAGGCACAAGCTCCCCAAAAGTTACAAATCGGACAGAAAATTACCAGAGGTTTGGGTGCTGGTGGTAATCCTGCGATCGGTCAAAAAGCGGCGGAAGAATCGCGCGATGAAATTGCTCATGCTTTAGAAAACACCGATCTAGTGTTCATCACTGCCGGTATGGGAGGTGGTACGGGAACTGGTGCTGCTCCTATTGCGGCTGAAGTTGCCAAAGAAATGGGCTGTTTAACCGTTGGTGTTGTCACCCGTCCGTTTACTTTTGAAGGCAGAAGACGGACTAATCAGGCTGAAAAAGGAATTGATGCTTTTAGAAGCAGAGTTGATACTTTAATTGTTATTCCTAACAATCAACTGTTGTCAGTAATTTCGCCAGAAACCCCGGTACAAGAAGCGTTTGGAGTAGCTGATGATATTTTAAGACAGGGTGTCCAGGGTATTTCAGATATTATTACCATTCCCGGTTTAATTAATGTAGACTTTGCTGATGTTAGAGCAATCATGGCTGATGCCGGTTCAGCTTTGATGGGTATTGGCGTGGGTTCGGGTAAATCTCGCGCTAGGGAAGCGGCAGTAGCGGCAGTTTCTTCACCTCTGTTAGAAGCTTCAATTCACGGTGCTAAAGGTGTTGTCATTAATATAACTGGAGGTTACGATCTAACTCTTCACGAAGTTAATGCAGCAGCAGATAGTATTTATGAAGTAGTTGATGAGGATGCCAATATTATTTTTGGTGCTGTGATCGACGAAACTTTAGAAGGAGAAGTTGTAATCACGGTGATCGCTACTGGGTTTAATGGGGAAACTAGCGAAGAATATACAGAAAGAGAACAAATGGTCGAGCCGAGTATTTTCCCTTCTACCGCTTCACCGCAACCTGATCGAAGCCGCAAACCCGAAGAACAACGGGGTCGTATTGAAATTCCTGATTTTCTGCAACGTCGTCGTTTTCCCAAAGGTTAGATCGGAAGTTCATGACTCAAATTGCTTTGACTATAGCTGGTTCGGATAGTAGCGGTGGGGCGGGTATTCAAGCAGATCTCCATACTTTCGCTGTTCATAGCGTTCATGGTGCTAGTGTAATTACCTGCGTTACCGCTCAAAATACTCTAGGAGTAACCAAGGTTGAAGCGATCAGTCGGGAAACCATAGTAGCCCAAATAGAAGCAGTGACATTAGATTTACGGGTAGATGCCGTTAAAACGGGAATGTTACTAGAAGAAAAAATAATTAGGGCGATCGCATCTTTTGATTTTCCCAATCTGGTAGTAGATCCAGTAATGGTTTCTCGTACGGGAGCTAGGTTAATTGATCAAGAAGCGATCGCCTCATTGCAAGAATTATTGTTACCCAAAGCGGTGATCATTACTAAAAATACCCACGGTACAGGCTGTACCCTATCGGCTGCAATTTGCGCTAATCTAGCTTTAGGAAAAGACTTGTGGTCATCAGTAATTGAAGCTAAAAAGTATGTAACCATCGCTTTGCAACATTCTTTAGATATTGGTGCGGGAAATGGTCCTGTAGGACACTTTTTTTCTTTGATTGCTCAAACTTAAACTAGCTTTTTTTCGGGGGGTAGGGTTGTTGAGATTAGCCAGTCAAATCGAAGCAGTTTTTTATATTAAAGGCAAACCAATATCTTTGGACGAAATCGTTGAATGTCTTAAGTGCGATCGCGAAGCAGCAGAAGATGCCATAATCGAATTAATGAATGACTATGCTCATCGCGACAGTGCTTTAGAAATAGTCGAAACTGAAGCTGGATACAGCTTACAACTTAAAGCTGCTTACGCCAATATCTTACAAGAATTAGTACCTGCTGAATTAGGCAAGGGTGCTTTGCGAACTCTAGCAGCAATTGCCTTGAGAAATCCTATTTTGCAAACGGAACTGATCGACTTGCGGGGTAGCAGTGCTTATCAACAAGTAGCGGAATTAGTGCAGTTAGGATTTATTCGCAAACGAGAACAGGCTGATGGTCGTTCCTATTGGTTAGAAGTTACTAACAAATTCCATCAATACTTTGAAATCAACAATCTTGCTCCATCCTAGAGCTTTTTAGTCCAAAACAGCTTAATTACAAACTAGCGGTTGGTACTATAACTATGTCAAAGTAGAAAAGACGTACATCCAACTTTGGGTCTAAACGTGATATTTAACTTTGATTTTTTAAATTCCGAACAACAAGATCGAGATTATAACAATCTGATGCAATATTTGCGTCAACAGCATCCTGAAGTATTAGCACAAATTGCTCAGTCTGCTAGTCCAGAAGTGAAACAAATTATCTCTCAAAATGTTCAGGGTTTAGTGGGTATGTTACCTACTGGTGACTTTAATATTAAAGTAACTACAGACCGAGAAAATTTGGCACATTTGCTAGCGTCGGCAATGATGACTGGCTACTTTTTATGTCAGATGGAAAAGCGCAGAGACTTAGAAGAAAGTCTGGCTGAATCGAGTTCTCTGAACAATCCTTCTCTGGCAGACGAGTCACCAGAATCGTAAATAGCAATAATTGATTCCAAATGAGGACAAAAAAGGATGGAAATCAAATAATGTTTCCTCCCAGTTTTTGTTGGCTATAAAAATATACAAAATTTAATTTTCGTAATTTTAAACGGCTCAAGAGATACATTTCTGCTGGACCACTGTTTTCCCTGGTAAAATCTCTTTCTGGCTGGATTTATCTGTCACTCTAAATAATTAGCCGCCTTTAGCAAAAGTCAACATAATCAAAAATGAAAGTAGCATCCCTGGGGCGAGTAAAGCAGCTAGGGTAAATAATTCATTGGTAGTCATTGAATTTGCTCAATAATTTAGTCATTTTCAACAGATAATATTAATTTAACTCGTTCTCCTTGCTTCAATTGCCAAACTAAATAATTTATTAATAAAAGCGCGCCAGGGGATTTAAGAAAGTTATTAAAACTTAATAAAGATCGGAGAAGATACCGCTCTCTGGTAGACTTTTGACTTGAGTGGACATCTGCTTTGAATCTGGAACAAGACACGCGATAGGGAGGAAAATCTTCGTGGAAAACACCCTGGGACTAGAAATCATTGAGGTCGTCGAACAAGCGGCGATCGCCTCTGCCAAATGGATGGGTAAGGGCGAAAAAGATACTGCCGATCAGGTGGCAGTAGAAGCCATGCGAGAGCGCATGAATAAAATTTATATGCGGGGTCGCATTGTAATTGGAGAAGGAGAAAGGGACGATGCTCCCATGCTCTACATTGGCGAAGAGGTAGGTATTTGTACCCGTGGAGATGCCAAAAATTACTGTAACCCTGACGAATTGGTAGAAATCGATATTGCTGTCGATCCTTGTGAAGGGACTAATTTAGTAGCTTACGGACAAAATGGTTCAATGGCGGTGTTAGCGATCGCCGAAAAAGGTGGTTTATTTGCAGCACCAGATTTTTACATGAAAAAACTCGCTGCTCCTCCAGTAGCCAGAGGTCATGTAGATATTAACAAGTCTGCTACCGAAAACCTAAAAATTATTTCTGAGTGCATGAGCCGCTCTATTGAAGAACTAGTGGTAGTAGTTATGGATCGCGCTCGCCACACAGACTTAATTAAAGAAATTCGCGAGGCAGGAGCAAGGGTTAGACTGATTAGCGACGGTGACGTTTCTGCGGCTCTATCCTGTGCTTTTTCTGGTACGAATATTCATGCTCTGATGGGTATTGGTGCTGCACCAGAAGGAGTAATTTCTGCGGCAGCAATGCGCTGTTTGGGGGGTCACTTCCAGGGACAGCTAATTTACGATCCAGAAATTGTTAAAACTGGTTTAATTGGCGAAAGCAAAGAAAGCAACCTAGCAAGACTGTCGGAAATGGGTATTACCGACCCAGATAGAGTCTACAACGCTGAAGAATTAGCTAGTGGTAATACAGTGTTATTTGCTGCTTGCGGTATCACTCCTGGAACTTTAATGGAAGGAGTACGCTTTTTTAAAGGTGGGGCAAGAACTCAAAGTTTAGTCATTTCTTCTCAATCTAAAACTGCTCGTTTTGTGGATACAGTACATATGTTTGAGCAGCCGAAGAATTTGCAACTGAAATAGTAGCAATGTCCTAAATCATTGGGTTAGATTAACTACGTGTGGAGTTGGAAAATTTAAAAAAAGTTAACCATTCTGCACGTATTTCTAGTCTTTTTGAGACCTAATTTTGCCTAAAATAAGTTGGTAATACACAATCTATAAATAATTCCTTGCTTTTATCTACATTAAAACTTCTTAGGTTAAGCAAAAAAATTTGAAAAACACATGAATATTGTTGTTGTCGGTTTAAGTCACAAAACTGCTTCGGTAGAAGTGAGAGAAAAACTGAGTATCCCAGAAGCTCAGATGGAAGAAGCGATCGCTAAGTTGAAGAGTTATCCTCATATTGAAGAAATCGCGATCATTAGCACCTGCAATCGCTTGGAAATTTATGGAGTTGCCAGGGAAACAGAGCAGGGAGTAAAAGAAATTAGCCAGTTTTTGGCAGACAAAGCTCAAATACCCCTAATTCAACTGCGACAAAATCTTTTTACTCTGTTGAGAGAAGATGCCTTGCGGCATTTGATGCGAGTTGCGGCGGGTTTAGAAAGCTTGGTGTTGGGAGAGGGACAAATCCTAGCACAGGTTAAAACTACTCATAAGCTGGGACAGAAATATAATGGTTTGGGCAGATTATTAGATCGTCTGTTCAAACAAGCGATTTCAGCAGGAAAAAGAGTTCGCAGTGAAACTAGTATCGGTACGGGAGCGGTTTCTATTAGTTCGGCGGCTGTAGAATTAGTTCACACTAAGGTGGAAAATTTAGCGTCTTACCGCATTACGATTATAGGCGCGGGTAAAATGGCTTGTTTATTAGTCAAACATCTTCTCAGCAAGGGTGTCACTGAAATTGCCATTGTCAATCGTTCCCATCGTAGAGCGCAAGAACTCAGCAGTAAATTTTCTCAAGCTAATTTGCAAATTTATCCCATTGCGGAGATGATGAGTGCGATCGCCACATCGGATTTAGTTTTTACTAGCACTGGTGCAACTGAACCAATTTTGAATCGAGGTAAATTAGAAGCTCATCTATTGTTAGATAAGCCCCTGATGTTAGTTGATATTTCTGTTCCTCGCAACATTGCTGCTAACGTCAGAGAAATAGATTGTATTAATGCTTATAACGTAGACGATCTCAAAGCAGTAGTTGCAGCTAACCAAGAAAGTCGCCGTCAAATGGCACAAGAAGCCGAAGGAATTATCGAACAAGAAATAGCTAATTATATCTTATGGTGGCGATCGCTAGAAACTGTTCCCACCATTAGTTGTTTACGTAGTAAAGTTGAGAGTATCCGCGAACAAGAATTAGAAAAAGCTCTATCTCGTTTGGGTTCGGAATTTGCCGAAAAGCATCAAGAAGTGATCGAGGCATTAAGTCGGGGTATTGTAAATAAGATTTTACACGAACCGATGGTACAGTTAAGGGCGCAACAGGATATTGAAGCTCGCCGTCACTGTTTGCGATCACTACAAATGCTCTTTAATTTGGATACAGAAGAACAGTACAGTTAATTACAATCTTGCCCAAAAAAAACACGGATGCCCCATATTTACACCGTGTTTTTTATATATTTATAGTTTAAAGATCGAAGCAAATTTCTCCTATATGAGGAAACCAGACACAAAATTGATTAGAACTGTATTCTTGTCGTTGAGATTGGTTAGCTTTTAAAATATCATCGACTGCTTTAGCTGGTAAGATATTAATACTAATTAAACTAAGGGTTAATAAAGCGTAAGATAATTGTTTTTTCATGACTGGAAAATTGCTATTCTAATTTATGTTTGACAAATTATTAAGAACTAATAAAATTTATTTGTCTTATATAAAGTCAGTATAAAGGCGGCTATTAACTCAATCTGTGACAGATATCACCCTAAAACAACGATCTTAGTTAACCATATTTTTTCATACATATCTAATCAAATATATTGTTGATCAAGCAATTACCTGACTTTTGTTTTATCATGATAATGATTATCGTTTTAGTTAGGCGGATAATTAAGTTTTATCAACTACTATTTAGTTTCATTTTGTGAAATTACCCAACTATATCGACCTAGCCATTATTGGTGCAGGAGTTCAAGCTCTTACTTTAACCACCTATCTGTTACAAAAAAGCCCGAAGCATTATCGTAAATTTCTAGTTTTCGATCCCAGTCAGACTTGGCTGAGTCAATGGCAAGAGCAATTTGCAGCACAACAAATTCCTTATTTGCGATCGCCTGCGGTGCATCATCCCGATCCTAACCCCCATCAATTAAGAACCTTTGCCGAACATAGGCACAACGAATTATTTCCCCCTTACGACAGACCAGGAACAAAGCTATTTAACGATTTTTGTGATGAAGTAATTCGTCGCTGGAAGTTAGCAGATAAGGTTTATCCCGCCAAAGTAAATCAGATTATACCAATTAAACATTCTTCCCGTTCTCAGTTTCAATTAGTTTTGAATACGGGAGAAATTATAATTGCCCGTAGAGTGGTATTAGCTACAGGAAGTGGCAAGATTCAATGTCCCAATTGGGTAGAAAAAATTCTTTCAGGTTATCCCTTAGATAGATTGTGTCATTCCCAGCAGGTAAATTTAAACAACCTTCAAAGCAGTCTAGGAGTTCAAGTACCGCAACCTTTGAACCAACTTAAGTTAACAGGAGAAGAGATTTTAATCATTGGTGGTGGCTTAACTAGTGGACATTTAGCCCAAGGTGCGATTAACCTCGGTGCCACTGTTACCCTAATGACGAGAAAACAGTTACAAGAAAAAATTTTTGATGCCGATCCTGGTTGGTTAGGGCCAAAATACTTAAAAGACTTTCATGCTGAGACAGATTGGAATTCCCGTTACCAGCAAATTCAGCAAGCCCGTAATGGTGGTTCGATGACTCCCGAAATGATGCTGCAATTGCGAAAAGCTACCCACGAAGGGAAAGTAAAAATCAATGAATGCTGTCAAGTAAGAGATGCACAGTGGCAAGAAAATCTCTGGCAGGTTAATTGTCTTGACGGTAGCAAGCACCAGTTTAATCGTATTTGGTTGGCTACTGGTACGAGATTCAATGTCAAAGAACATCCTTTATTACAAGACGTACTAAAGACTTATCCCACGGAAATAGTTAACGGTTTACCCGTACTAGATGAACATTTACGTCTGCCCAAATCTAACTTTTTTATTATGGGTGGTTTAGCTGCTTTGCAAATTGGCCCTGTAGCGAGAAATATCGGCGGCGGAAAAATGGCTTGTCAACGTATTGTGCCAGCAATTATTAAACCTAGTTTAGCGATTGGGTGAATTAAATATTAACAAGGTCGGATTTAGTATGATATGGCGATGAAAACTTCTTTATCAAATCTAAATCTGTAATTTTAACTACAACCTATATAATTTTCTAAACATAATTTAAGTATCTTGGAATAAAGAGGTTAAAATAAATGGTTAGAAGAGGTACGAGAGTCGCAGGCGGTTTTTTAGCTGGATTTCGCGACTTTATCATGCGTGGTAATGTTGTTGATTTAGCTGTAGCTGTAATTATTGGTGCTGCATTTAGCAAAATTGTCGATTCTTTGGTGGCAGATATTATTACACCAGTCATTCTCAATCCTGCTATGCAAGCTGCGGGGGTTGATAAACTTAGTGAATTATCCGCAGGAGGTGTTCAGTATGGTTTATTTATAGCAGCCGTTCTTAACTTCTTGGTTATTGCCTTTTGTATCTATGTTATAGTCCAGCTTTTTGAAAATGCCAAAAAACGGATGATACGTCAAGAAGCTATGGCTGAAGAATCTCCTGATGCGACTGTTGTGGCACAAGAAAGATTAACTACTGCTATTGAAAGACTGACTGAAGTCATGGAAAGACAATAAGAGCTGTACTTAGCCGATCGCACTATCGAAGCTAAAGATAAATTTAACTTTAATTCTTAAATAATTAAATACTTAATTACTAAAAATCCCATGTATTGTTGCATGGGATTACTTTATTTAAATTATTATTTTTTAAACTGCGCGAGCTACGATCGCCCGATGTCTGGGACTATTAATCGTAACCCTAGGCTGGGCAAACCCTGCTTCAGTCATTACCTGCTCGATATCTAAAGCAAAATATTGGTCTAAATAGGGTTCGGTACTTTTAAGCAGCGTTAAAATATAGGGGGGCATTTGGGCATAAATTTTCGACTGAGGATTCATATCCATAATTGTTAAATAACCGCCAGGACGCAGCAAACGACGGGCTTCGGCAATAATTTCTCGCGCTGCGGTTTGAGGAAGTTCATGAAATATCAAACAAGCGGAAACTAAATCGAAACTGGCATCGGCTAATCCAGTAGATTCTGCCGCCCGATGTAGCCAATCAATGGACTTTTGCTGTTGTTTAGAGCGATATCGCGCCACCGCTAGAAAATATGGCGATAAATCCACTCCTGTAACTTTGGCTTGGGGATAAGTTTTTTGTAAGGCAAAAGTACTCATACCCACACCACATCCCAAATCGAGAATTGTTTGAGGTTCGATTTCTAGTTGTGGCTGAATTGCCTGATGATAACTCTGACGCAACATGGTATCCCCTTGGACATCTCCATCCGACCAAATTTTGGCATGAACGGCATAAGCTGCCGATTCTACCTCCCAAGCAGCTTGCCAGCTAAGATTGCCCCGTTCGTAAGCATGAAACGAATTGAGATAATATGGCGGATATTCAATCTGGGAATTTTCCACGGCAGCTAATTCTGCATCCCAGTTGCGATCGCTCAGTTTTTGGACATTTTCCCGCCAGGATACCCCAATTGCTTCAGCGCGATCAATCATCATGTTTCTGGCGCGATTTTTAGCGAATTCTGCTATGGGTTTGATCGCTAGTAACCCATTTACCAAATGGGATGCCAAGCCCAAGTTGCTTGTATTTTGAGTAACAGTCATTTAATTATCATCAAGATCGATTATCAATAAAATAATTATCAGTCACAGAGTCAATAACCTTGAGCGATCAAATTAATTTTTATGATTTTCTTTTGATAAAACTGCTGTTGCCAATGCCAATTGTTTTGTCAGTTTTACCGTTTTCATGGGGATAGAAATAAAACATTTTGCGGACAACTCTACCATCTTGGTAACGGAATTCGATTGTGTAATTATCTAACTGATAAGTACCGCTTGTTGAATCTTGTGAATTGGTAGCAACACTATCACTAAAAGCCCCTGCTCCCTTTTCTTGGCTAAATCGACCGTCAGGTGAAAAAGAGATATTATTAAAAGCGGCAGTCATTATGTCCCCGCCAAGAGAAGTATTACCTCCAAGAGTCAGAGATTTATAGTTTCCATTTAAACTATCCCCTTGTTCAGCAGGAAAGGCTTGAAACCAATTATCATTCCAACTATCTTGCTCTCCATTATTCCATTGAATACTGAGAGTCTTACCGTTGATTTGCCAAGTTCCCCAATTTTCTGCTTCTGTTTGTTTTGAACGAGTAACGTCTAAATCCGTTAGTGAGGCAGGTAGGTTTTTATATATCGAGCCATCTTTCAGTAGCAAGTAAGGATTGTATTCTATAGTAACTCCGTTACTGTAGCCATATTCGAGATGAAGATAAATACCTTGAATTTCGGATTCTTGAAGTCCTCCAACTTGTGTTAAAGTTGGAGGCTGATCGCTTTGGAAATGCTCAAAATTCTTGTGGCTATTTTCTGTAACCTGACCATCGAAGGGAACAGATGAAAAATGCTTGTCAAATAGATATTTTGTCTTAGCTTCCGATTTAAAAGCAATTGTAATAATCGACAACAAGAGTATACTTGCTGATAGTTTTTTCATACATTTGAATTCATACAATCTTAAAATCTCATTATTGTCTCATGAATTACCATGGCTTTCAATAGATACCAGGTAACTTGTGAGAAATAAAATTTATGGATAGACAAATGTGCTGGTTGATTGATAGCAATAATCGAACAACTATGTCGCTTCATTTACGAGAATTTTGCTGCTTCAGAAATAGACAACTTACTCATATTCCTACAATAACATATTAATTAAGTAGTTATGAGTAAGTTTAAATCGGAAATTTAATTCTGTTCTTTTCCCTCAATTAGTTGTTCGACAACTTGATTTAAACCGACAGAGTTAGAGGCTTTGAATAAAATGCGATCACCTTTAAAATATAATTTTAGGTAAAAGCATTTATTTAATACATAAACACAGATGGCACTAATCACGACAGGTAAATCTTTTATTCGCGCTCTAGAACAAGCTGGTGCTTTGGGTTTGTATATGCCCCTAGAAGGCGGTGCAGAGGGAAGATATCAAAGACGCTTGAGAGCTTACGGTTATCATACTCTTAATCTTACTGCCAGAGGTTTAGGAGATCCTGCGGCTTATTTAACCAGAGTTCACGGAGTCCGTCCCCCTCATTTGGGTAAAAAAACCATCGGACAAGATGCTGCGGTAGGAGACATTTATTACGTACCACCGATCGCTTTATATGAGTTAGAAAGTTTGCCTGCTAACGCTAAAGGTTTAGCTTTGTGGATTATTGAAGGGCAAATTTTATCCCGCCAAGAAATCAATTATTTGATTAATCTACCGAAAAACCAACCGCGAATCAAAGTAGTTGTGGAAATGGGTGGCGATCGCTATGTTAATTGGAAACCTTTAGCAGATACTTTAGCAGCAGCATAGTAGAGGTAAAAAAAAAATTAATCGGGGGTGGTGACAAGTGACAGATAACATGGATGAATTACTCAATCAGTTAGCGGCTGAATATATCGCCAAGAAAGAAGCAAAAATTAAATCTAGTACACCACCTCCTTCCAGGAGAAGATCGCCACAAGATTCTGAATCTACCGCACCTATGGATAAACTACTAGCAGATATCCAAGCGGAGTTCAGCACAGATCAAGTTAGCAATACAACCAACACACCAGCTAAAGTTAAACCAAATGTGAGAGGTCAAATTCATCTCACCCAAGGCGATCGCCATAAACTGATTGCAGAGATAGAAGGAGAGTATCAACGACAAGTTAGCTTGCGAGAAGAAAAACGAGCCGCCCTCAAACGCCAACAAGAAGCCTTATTAGCCGAACAAAAACGCCGAGAACAAGAATTAATTGCCGCACGAAAGCTAGAAGAGCAAAGAGAACAAAAACGCAAGGCAGCATTACAACAAAAAGCTCAACAATGGCTTAAAACCCTCAATCCTAATTCTGAAGAAGGAAGATGGTTTGAGGAGTTTTCTTATTCTTATGATTCTAAACTAGCTGCGGCGATCGACTATTTAGAAGCAATGCGGGAAACTGGTTTTTAAAAATCATTACAAAAATTACAGTGTCAGCCAATCTTGTCCATAGAGATGTTTGACGATCGCGGCATCAGTCAATATGTATTGTAGCGGGGTAATGGTAATATAGCGGTTATGGATTGCCTGAACGTCAGTCAAAATATGAGATGGCAAATTAGCATCTATCGGTTGTTCAATATCTTCAATAATTTCTCCTTCTAACCAATAATAACTCTTACCGCGAGGATCTAATCGCCGTTCAAATTTTTCGATGTAGCGACGCAACCCTTGACGGGTAACTAATACCCCTGCTATTTCAGCCTCTGTTACAGGAGGAATATTGATACTGAGTAATGGTGGTTGGGGAAATTCTGACTTGGCTAACCGTTGAACCAACTTGAGAGCAAAATCAGCCGCAGGTTGAAAATTCAAATCTCTAAATCCAGCTAAACTAAAAGCCACACTGGGAATACCTTCTAATGCTCCTTCCATTGCAGCCGATACTGTACCAGAATATAAGACATCAGTACCAAGATTGGGTCCGTGATTGATTCCCGAAAACACAAAATCCGGACGACTATCTAATACAGCACTCAAAGCAAATTTTATACAATCGGCAGGAGTACCAGAACAAGACCAAGAAACTACATTATCGTGAAAGACAGAATTAACTGGTTCGGCTCGAATCGGTCGATGTAAAGTAAGTCCATGTCCCGTTGCCGAACGTTCCCGATCTGGACAGACAACCGTAACTTGATGACCGGCTTGAGCTAAAGTATTGGCTAAACTACGTACCCCTAGAGCAAATATACCATCATCGTTGCCAATCAAAATCTTGAGAGATGGGTCATTAGACATAAATCAAATTCAATTACTAGTATATGGGTACAAAATAACAGAAAATGGTAATAAAATAAGTATTTAGCCCAGAGGGTAGATGGCGATCGCTACAAAAAAATTCAATTTTGATTAACATAGATAGCTTGTTTGCTCTTTTTTTTAAAATGTCCCAATCATCATTAAATCTTAAATCCGAACATCGTTGCTTTGATGGTACTGTTGCTTACTACTCTCATTTTTCCTCAACTTGCAACAGTGAAATGAATTTTGCAGTTTACATTCCGCCTCAAGCTAAAACTAGACCAGTTCCAATTTTGTACTATCTTTCTGGTTTAACCTGCACCGAGGAAAATTTCACCGTTAAAGCAGGAGGACAACGCTATGGGGCAAAATATGGAATTATGTTAGTCGCACCAGATACTAGTCCTCGCCATACAGGAATTCCAGGAGAAAACCATACTTGGGACTTAGGAAGTGGTGCAGGTTTTTACCTTGATGCGATCGCTCCTCCCTGGAAAGCTCACTATCAGATGTATAGTTATATTACCCAAGAGTTACCAGAATTAATTGCCGCTAACTTTTCGGTACTACCCAAACAACAAAGTATTTTCGGTCATTCTATGGGAGGACATGGAGCGTTAATTTGTGCTTTAAAAAATCCCGGTCAATATCTTTCTGTGTCAGCTTTTGCCCCAATTGCTTCGCCGATGAATTGTCCTTGGGGAGAAAAGGCTTTTAAGGCTTATTTAGGTGAAGATCGCCAACTGTGGAGTAGTTATGATGCTAGTGAATTAGTCAGGCACACCCAGCTAAATTATCCAATTTTAATCGATCAGGGACTAGCAGACCCTTTTTATCAGCAAAAGCAATTACTTCCCGAAATATTTGAATCAGCTTGTATTGAAGTCGGTCAGGCTTTGAAATTGAGATTTCAGCCAGGATACGATCATAGTTACTTTGCGATCGCGTCTTTGATAGAAGATCATATTCGCCGTCATAGCATAGCATTATACAATTAGCCTGAGTGCTGAATGGTTGATGGTTAACTATCGTTGATCACTAATGACCAATGGGGCTACGAGCTACTAGCGGCAGTTCGGGGAATGCAGAACTCACGCCGCACTGGATATACCAAGAGTGCGCCAGATTGCAGGGTCGCAGCAAAAATCGAATATACTCCGGCAGAAGGCTGGAGTATGACTAGTGAGGCATCTTGACACTCCAACGCCTAAAATGACGTTGGATTCTTCCGTCTAGCCCAACCTTAAACAAGATCGTATTCATGAAGATACCCCTTGGTCTTTTATGTAAGACCTAAACCAAGCTTACTTGGTTTAGGCAGAAGCCGATGAAACGGGAAAATCTGAAGACGAATAAGACCATCCTTGAGTTGAACCGAGGTTGGAAGCCCCAACTTGCTTCGCCGAAGTTGAGGTACTTCACGATGCACCAACTGTCAGATTAACCTCTGTTTCTGGAGTTGCATCTTCTGTATGATATAGTGCCGCGTCGATTTTGCAGCCGCGATATGCCAGGGTATAAAGTTCTTGCAAATCTTTAATTAGAGGATAGCGGGGATTTGAACCAGTACATTGATCGTCAAAGGCTTGTTCGGCTAATTCCTCGATTTGTTCGTAAAACTTTCGTTCTTCTCCAGGTAAAGCTTCTTTAATAGTCAGGGGAATGTCAATTTCCGCTTTGAGATTTTCGATCGCCTCGACTAATTTTTCTACTTTTTCATCGGGAGTATTACCGCCTAAATGTAGATAGTCGGCAATCTCAGCGTAACGCTCTATGGCGTGAGGATATTCGTATTGAGGAAAGATTGCTTGTTTGAATGGGGCATCGGTAGCATTATAACGGATTACGTGGGTAATCATCAAGGCATTAGCCAAACCGTGAGGTACGTGGAAAGTCGAACCTAACTTATGTGCCATCGAGTGACAAATACCCAAGAAAGAATTGGCAAATGCCATTCCCGCAATAGTAGCAGCATAGTGGACTTTTTCTCTTGCCAGGGGGTCTTTTGCTCCTAATTTATAAGAACGAGGTAAATATTTCAACAGTAGGGCGATCGCCTGTAAAGCCAGACCATCGGTAAATTCAGTAGCCAGTACAGAGACATAAGCCTCTAAAGCGTGAGTTAAAGCATCGATCCCACCAAAAGCGGTAAGGGATTTAGGCATATTGAGAACTAGTTCGGGATCGACAATGGCGATGTTGGGAGTTAAAGCATAATCGGCGAGGGGATATTTAATGCCAGTGCGATCATCAGTGACGACAGCAAAGGGAGTTACTTCCGAACCCGTACCGGAAGTGGTGGGGATGGCTACCATTTGTGCTTTTTTACCTAAAGCAGGCAATTCATAGACTCGCTTGCGGATGTCCATAAACCGAGTGGCGATCCCCTCAAATTCGATTTCAGGATGTTCGTACATCAACCAGATGACTTTGGCTGCATCCATGGGCGAACCGCCACCAAAGGCGATAATAACGTCGGGTTTAAAGGTATTAACTCTTGCTAATCCCATTTCAATAGTAGAAAGAGTGGGGTCGGGTTGAACATCGTAAAAAACTTGATGTTCGATGTTGAGTTCCTCTAAAACACTGGTGACTTGTTTAATCATTCCCAAGTCAAATAGTGGCTTGTCGGTAATGATAAATGCCCGTTTTTTACCAGCTAAATCTCCCAAAGCTACAGGCAGAGAACCGTATTTAAAATACACTTTGGGGGGGACGCGAAACCAGAGCATATTTTCCCGTCTTTCCGATACGGTTTTAATATTCAATAAATGAGTGACGCTAACATTTTCACTTACAGAATTACCGCCCCAAGTACCGCATCCCAAAGTCAAAGACGGGTCTAACTTAAAGTTATACAGATCGCCAATTGCCCCTTGAGAAGAAGGAGTGTTGATCAATACCCTACCTGTAGAAACATGAGTTTCAAAATAGTCAATGCGATCGCTGTTATTAGGAGCGGTATAAAGTACTGAAGTATGACCCCTACCGCCAAATAAAATTAGTTCTTCGGCTGTTGCTGTAGCTGCTTTAAAGTCAGCCGCCCGATACATTGCCAAGACGGGGGATAATTTTTCAATAGAAAAGGGTTCTTGTCTGCCTACTTCATCGATTTCTCCAATTAAAACCTTACTGCCTTGGGGAACTTCAATTCCTGCCAATTCGGCAATTTGAATTACTGATTGACCGACGATCGCGGGATTGATATGTCCGTCTTTAACTAAAACCGTGTTTACTTTGGCTTTTTCTTCGGGAGAGAGGAAATAAGCACCCCGGATGGCAAATTCTTCCCTGACGCGATCATATACTTCATCTACCACGATTACCGACTGTTCTGAAGCGCAGATCATGCCATTGTCAAAGGTTTTACTCAATAAAATCGAGCTTACGGCTAATTTGATTTCAGCAGTTTCATCGATTACCGCAGGAGTATTCCCCGCACCTACACCCAAAGAAGGTTTGCCAGAAGAATAGGCAGCCTTAACCATTCCTGGCCCCCCAGTTGCCAGAATTAAATTCAGACTGGGATGTTGCATCAAAGCTTGAGAAAGCTCTACCGATGGTTCGTCGATCCAGCCAATGATGTCGTCTGGCGCACCCGCAGCTATAGCAGCATTTAGTACTGTTTTGGCTGCGGCGATGGTGCATTCTTTGGCTCTGGGATGGGGAGAAAAGATAATGGCGTTACGGGTTTTTAGGGCGATGAGAGCTTTGAAGATTGCTGTTGCCGTTGGGTTGGTGGTGGGAACGATCCCCGCTAAAATACCTACTGGTTCGGCTATTTTTTGGATGCCATAATGAGAATCCGATTCGATGACACCACAGGTAGGTTCGTTTTTGTATTTGTTGTAGATAAATTCCGAAGCAAAATGATTTTTAATCACCTTATCTTCCACAACTCCCATTCCCGTCTCGGCGACAGCTAATTTAGCTAGGGGAATGCGTTTTTCGTTGGCGGCTAGGGCTGCTTGTTTAAAGATTTTGTCTACCTGTTGTTGGGTAAACTTTGCATATTGACTCTGAGCCGTTTTGACTTTTTCAATGAGAATATTGAGTTCTTCTAGGTTGGTTACTTTCATGTTGATTATTTAGTGGTTATTGGTCATTGGTTATTAGCTACAAAAGACAAACAACAAAAGATTAACTAATCTGCTGCGATGCCATACTCGGCAAAAATCTTTTTAGTGGTATTAACTAATTCTGGAGATGCGGGGGGGGTGTCTTTTAGTTGATATTCATAGCCTAATTGTTCCCATTTATATTCACCCATTTTGTGAAAGGGCAAGATTTCTACTTTGGTGACATTTTTTAAACTTGAGACAAACTCAGCCAAACCGCGAATATTGTCAGGGCGATCGCTCAGATGGGGAACGAGGACAAATCTAATCCAAGCTGCTTTTTCAATGGCACTTAAATAGCGAGCCAAATTGAGAGTCGGTTCGAGAGCAACGTTGGTAATATGATGGTAGATCTGGGGATCGAAAGATTTAATATCTAACAACACCAAGTCTACATAATCTAAGATTGGTTTGGCTACTTCTAATTGCACGTATCCCGAAGTGTCTAAAACAGTATGAATTCCCAACTGGTGACAGCGACGAAAAATTTCTGCGACAAACTCTGGCTGCATCAGGGGTTCGCCGCCAGACACGGTAACGCCTCCTCCTGAAGAGTCCATGTAAGAGCGATATTTTTGGATGTCTCGAATTAATTCATCCACCGTTATCTCCCTACCATCATGGAGTTGGCGACAATCAGGGTTGTGACAGTAAAGACATCTGAGGGGACATCCTTGGGTGAAGATCACATAACGAATACCTGGACCATCTACTGTTCCACAAGTTTCGATAGAGTGAATTCTACCTTTAGTTTTGAATTGAGGAGTTGTTATGGTCATTGGTCATTGGTCATTGGTTATTGGTTATTAGTTATAAAAGACGAAGGACAAAAGACAACAGACAACTTACTTTTGATGTACCAGCATGACATCACAGGGAACGTGATGAGAAACATAGTTACTAACGCTCCCAACTAGCAATTCATTTAAACCCCTTCTGCCGTGACTGCCAATAACAATTAAGTCTGCTTCCCATTCTCTAGCAAATTCACAAATTCGGCGTTCTGGTTGACCGATTTCTCGGACAAATTCTGCGACAACTCCCACCTGGTTAGCTTGTTCTACCAGAGATTGTAAATAATCTAGGGGACGTTCTATTTGTATTTGCCATTCAGCTTCGGCAGCTTCGTTGGTGGTATGGGAATAGTAACCGCTACCTATTAAAGAAACTGTGTTTTGATATTCTGCTTCTTTGGGAGTAACAACATTGAGTAGCTGTAATTGGGCATCGAATATCTGAGCCAGTGATAGACTTTGCTGAAAAGCTTTTTGACTGAGTTGGCTTTCATCTAGGGCAACCAGAATCCTACTATACATGACTGTTTCCTTAGTTTAATGAGAAGTTTGCTCCCGATTTCCCTGTTTTTTTCTACAATTAGTAGTCCACCAATTTAATTTTAATTATAAAGATGGTGTGGTTTATTTCAATTTTGTTTTTATTATAAGAGGAGTTTCTTTTGTTAAAAACTATTTTAATCTTTTCTTGATAAACGTTTTTATCTCTAGGTTAAGGCGATCGCTAAACAATTAAGATATTGTGTAAATATTTAACAAATTCACTGATAAAAAGTTAAATATGAAACAGAATAAAAATTTTAACTGCACTATAGAAATTGAAATTTATCTGAAAAAATTAAGAACTGTTTAATTAATTTACATTCAACCAATAACCGATTATGAACAAAATTCAATCCGACCCCTACCTCCAATTATTAGAAATTCCCCCAGGACATCTCAATATTATGGGTTACGTTGACGAATCGGAAGTTAACGGGCCTGGTTCGCGAGCAGTGGTGTGGTTGCAGGGGTGTCAGAGAGAATGTGATGGCTGTTTCAATCCCGAGTCTTGGTCTTTTGAAATCAATCAATTAATTTCCGTTGAAGAACTAGTGGAGAAGGTGTTAAGTAATTCCAATAATACCGGAATAACTTTTTCTGGAGGAGAACCTTTTTGGCAAGCACCAGCTTTAACAGAAGTAGCCAAAAAAATTAAAGCAGCAGGCTTAAATGTTATGTCTTTTACGGGTTTTACTTTAGAGAGATTGCAGTCAGAATATGCCCCAGCATCCAGTCATGAATTGTTGACACAATTGGATATTTTAATTGATGGTGCTTTTGTTAAATCTCTGGCAATTAATGAACCTAATTCTTTAGTTTCTTCTAGTAATCAAAGAGTTCATGTTTTTAATCCCGATTTTAAAGATAAACTGGATTGGGCGAGCGATCGCATAGAAATTCATGTCTTTAAAGATGGCAGTCGAATTATTACCGGTTTTCTGGGTTCTCTATCAGATTCGTAGGACATTGAAGATTGAGATGAAAGATACGGGAAAATTTCTGGTTTCTCTGATTATTTGTAGTGCGATCGCTTTAATGGCGTTTATTTCTCCTGTACTGGCTGAAGGAGAAACGGTAGATGTTTATTTTTTTCATAGTAAAACCTGTCCTCATTGTCTCAAACAAAAGCCAGTGATGGAAAGTGTGGCACAATTCAATCCTGAAATTAAATTACACGATTATGAGGTTAACGAACACTCAGCAATTTGGCAGGATTTTTTAAACAAACATCAGCTGAAATCAGAAGCCGTTCCCCGTACTGTTATTGGCGACAGACAATTTATTGGTTATAGCGAGAATGAAGGTCAACTAGAATACAATCAGGTCTATCAAGGTTATATTGGCTATCACAATCAAATTATTGCTGCCATTGAAGCGGAATTAGGACATCCCATTAAGGTTACATCACTTGAAAACAGACCTGTTTTTCCTTCAACTTTACCCTGGCTATTTTTGGCACTGCCTATTTTATATTTACTTGCCTATCCTCTAATTAGTGAAAAAGTTTTTATTACTCACAAAAAATCTCGTTTTGGTTTAGGATTAATTGCCGTAATAGCTATTAGTTTATTTGCTTTTTTTGCGACAACTCCTGATGTAGCGATTAAAGAATTTGCCCAAGGTTTACCCTTTCCTTTATTTGTTTCGACAATTGCCCTAGCCGATGGTTTTAATCCCTGTGCTTTTACAGTTTTAATTATCCTGCTTTCATTATTGACTCATACCCGAAGTAGAAAACAAATGGCGATAATTGGTTCTACCTTTGTCGCTACTTCAGCGGTTATGTATTTTATTTTTATCATGGCCATGGTGCTTGTTGGTTCTTTATTTTTAGAACAATACGGAGCGATCGCCATGTTGCTTTTAGGAATTATTGTCGCGATCGCAGGATTAATTAATCTCAAAGACTATTTCTTTTTTAAACAGGGATTTTCTCTTTCTCTTTCGGCAAAACAACAATTAGCTGTAAGTAAAAAAGCAAGTCAAATTTCACGAAAACTGAAAGCAGGCGAACAAAATAAAATGATCTTGATCACTGCTTTGGGTGGAACGATTTTATTAGCAATATTCGTCAATATTATTGAGTTGGGATGTACGGCAATTTTACCCGCAGTTTACATGACCAGTCTGTTGCAATATTGTGCCTCCAATACTTGGTTGTGTGCGATATTTTGGACGGCTATTTATGCAGTAATTTATGTTATTCCTTTAGTAGCAATTTTGGTCAACTTTGTCTATTCATTTAAATCATCGAGACTTAGTGAGACTCAAGGAAAAATCCTCAAGTTAACAGCAGGAATTTTTATGTTATTTTTCGGATTATTAATGATTTTTAAACCAGAATTATTGACCTTTGGTTAAATAATGATAACAATTTTAAATTTTCGGGCGTTGCTGATAAACGAAATAATACAAGCAATAAACTTCAACCTAATAAGCAAAGATATTTACATCCAGCCATATTTTACAACAGAAAAAACTGTATATTTGGCTACAAAACATATCGTGAATATGAATAATAAAATCTCATTTTTAGTATAAGTTATGAGTACATAAAAGCTAAACTTTTTGCTTTAAATACCTAATTTGTCCCATCAAAATACTGATAACCCAAGCTTCTAAAAAAACTACAATCTTTTAGCTTCAAGGGTTTTACTCATTTAAGTACAAATTTAATTAATCTAAACTCAATCGGATTAGTACAAGTATCTTTGATATAAACAGAATAACATCTAAAGTTATTAGGTATCAGAAGGGGCTAAAACCATGTTATCTCTAGTTGCTGGATTAGGATTTATTTTAATAAGTATATTACCCTACGGATTTTTGAATTTTTGGTTGTTAAAAGATTACCAAAATGTCGATACAAAATATCGAATTTCCCAGGGCAAACAATAAAATTATCCATCAAATAAACTGCAATTTCTCAAAATATTTCTCATCCGATTACCCAGTTACTTAGGAGAAAATCAATCATGAGTACCAAAAACTTTGCGACCATCGACGGCAATGAGGCTGTTGCCCGCGTCGCTTACCAGCTGAATGAAGTAATTGTTATTTATCCGATTACTCCTTCTTCTCCGATGGGAGAATGGGCGGATACTTGGTCGGCAAAAGATCTTCCCAATCTTTGGGGTACTGTACCGAGTGTAGTAGAAATGCAATCAGAAGGCGGAGCAGCAGGAGCGATACATGGGGCATTGCAAACGGGTTCTTTAACTACTACATTTACTGCCTCTCAGGGATTATTATTAATGCTTCCCAATCTCTACAAAATTGCCGGGGAGTTAACCAGTGCAGTAATTCATGTAGCGGCTCGCTCTCTTGCTGCTCAAGCACTTTCTATTTTTGGCGATCATAGTGATGTCATGTCGGCACGCGCTACGGGTTGCGCATTACTGTGTTCTACTTCGGTACAAGAAGCACAAGATTTTGCTTTAATTGCTC
Organism: Pleurocapsa sp.; assembly: GCA_050330335.1. Lineage (GTDB taxonomy): Bacteria > Cyanobacteriota > Cyanobacteriia > Cyanobacteriales > Xenococcaceae > Waterburya. The sequence goes on from JBHJNX010000036.1 coordinate 51,205, forward strand.
ATGCTGTTACTTTAGCAGGACGAATACCGTTTATTCACTTCTTTGACGGTTTTCGTACCTCCCATGAAATTCAAAAAATCGAATTGCTCGAAGAGGAAGATTTACGAGCTTTAATCGATGATAATCTAGTCTTGGCACATCGCGATCGCGCTTTGACTCCAGATCATCCTGTAGTCAGAGGCACAGCCCAAAACCCCGATGTTTATTTTCAAGCACGTGAAAGCGTCAATCCTTTTTATGCTCGGTGTCCCGAACTCGTTCAACAGGCGATGGACAAATTGGGAGAACGGACGGGAAGATACTATAAATTGTACGAGTATCACGGCGCAGAAGATGCAGAAAAAGTAATTGTCATTATGGGTTCTGGTGGCGATGCCGTGCAACAAACCGTTGATTTCCTCAACGAAACAACAACAACAACAGTCGGGGTTCTTAAAGTACGCCTCTATCGTCCTTTTGATGCTTCAAGATTAGTCGCTGCATTACCCAAAACAGTCAAACGTATCGCTGTCTTGGATCGCACCAAAGAACCGGGTAGTCTTGGAGAACCCCTTTATTTAGATGTTGTTACCGCATTATCTGAATGTTGGCAGAATTTAAGGGCTGTTCGCGAACAGCCCTTACCAAAGGTTGTAGGCGGGCGTTATGGGTTATCTTCTAAAGAATTCAATCCCGCTATGATTAAGGGGATTTTTGACAATTTAGATAGTCCACAGCCGCAGAATCACTTCACCATCGGCATTAACGACGACCTCAGCCATACTTCTTTAAGTTACGATCGCAATTTTTCCATCGAACCGAATACCGTATTTCGGGCAATGTTCTATGGTTTGGGTTCGGATGGTACGGTGGGAGCAAATAAAAACACGATTAAAATTATTGGCACGGAAACCGATAATTATGCCCAGGGTTACTTTGTCTACGATTCCAAGAAATCTGGGGCTGTTACCGTCTCTCACTTGCGTTTTGGTGCAGAACCAATTCTCGCCCCCTATCTGATAGATCGGGCTAACTTTGTCGGCTGTCATCAGTGGATGTTTTTAGAAAAATTAGACATACTGGAAAATGCGGCATCAGGGGCAACTTTCTTACTCAACAGTCCCTATCACCCAGATGAAGTATGGCATTATCTCCCGCTTCCAATACAGGAGCAAATTGTCCGTAAGAATCTGAAATTATATGTTATCGATGCCGATCGCGTGGCTCGTGATAGCGGTATGGGTGGTAGGATCAATACCATCTTGCAAACCTGTTTCTTTGCTCTAGCAGAAGTTTTACCCTCTGATGAAGCGATCGCTAAAATCAAACAGGCAATTAAAAAAACCTATGGCAAAAAAGGAGAAGAAATAGTACAAAAGAATCTCCAAGCAGTAGATGCCACACTGGAACATCTCTATCGAGTTAAGACTTCCGTCGATCCAATCTTGCCCGCTTCTACTCCTAACCCCCCATCATCTAACCTCAACAGTGCGCCCCAATTCGTCCGAGATGTTACCAACAAAATCCTCACCCATCAGGGGGATGAATTGCCCGTAAGTGCCTTACCCTGTGATGGTACCTATCCTACGGGTACATCTAAATGGGAAAAACGCAACGTCGGCCAGTTTATTCCCGTATGGCAGCCAGATGCTTGCGTTCAGTGTAATAAATGCGTTACTGTCTGTCCCCACAGTGCTATTCGCAGTAAAACCTATCAACCAGAACTACTAAAGTCAGCACCGACTACCTTTAAAGCGATCGCCGCACGAGATAAAGACTTTAAAGGGCAAAACTTCAGCCTTCAGGTTGCCCCAGAAGATTGTACTGGTTGCGCCGTCTGTATCGATGTCTGTCCTGCCAAAGATAAAATCGATCCCACTCGCAGGGCAATAAATCTCGAACCACAACTAGCTCTAAGAGAGCTAGAACGAGCTAATTGGGACTTTTTTCTCAATTTACCCCTACCAGACCGCCGTAACCTCAAACTGAACCAAATTCGCCAACAACAACTAGAAGAACCTCTATTTGAATTCTCTGGTGCTTGTGCCGGCTGCGGCGAAACCCCTTACCTGAAAATGGTAACTCAGTTATTTGGCGATCGCATGGTAGTAGCCAATGCCACTGGTTGTTCTTCTATCTACGGTGGTAATTTACCCACAACTCCCTGGACGAAAAACGCCCAAGGACAAGGAGTAGCCTGGTCTAACAGCCTTTTTGAAGATAATGCTGAATTCGGTTTGGGCTTTCGCGTCTCTATAGATAAACACGCCCACTTTGCTTCAGAACTCTTACAGCAACTAGCAGGGAAATTAGGAGATAATCTAGTTACTGCCCTGCTGAATAATCCACAAAAATCTGAAGCAGATATCTATCAACAAAGAGAAACTGTCGCTCAATTAAAACAAAAGCTGCAACAGCAACTAAGGACAAATGACCGAGGACAAATAACTAATATTCAACAATTACTATCTCTCGCCGACTACCTAGTTAAAAAAAGCGTCTGGATTATTGGCGGTGACGGTTGGGCTTACGATATCGGTTATGGTGGCTTAGATCATGTCATTGCTAGCGGAAGTAACGTCAACATCTTAGTCATGGATACAGAAGTATATTCTAATACCGGCGGTCAATCTTCCAAAGCCACCCCCAGAGGTGCAGTAGCTAAATTTGCCACCAGTGGCAAACCCGCAGCCAAAAAAGACTTGGGTTTAATTGCCATGACTTACGGTAACGTATATGTTGCCAGTGTAGCGATGGGAGCAAAACCAGAACAAACTCTCAAAACCTTTCTTGAAGCAGAAGCTTACCAAGGACCATCCTTAATTATTGCCTACAGTCACTGTATCGCTCACGGGATTAACATGACTACAGGCATGAACCATCAACGATCTTTAGTAGATAGCGGTCGCTGGTTGCTTTATCGCTATAACCCCGACCTCAAGGAATCTGGTAAAAATCCCCTACAACTAGATAGCCGTCAACCCAAAGAAACAGTAGATAAATCTATATATACCGAAAACCGCTTTAAAATGTTGACCAAAGCCAACCCTGATCGCGCCAAAGAGCTTTTAGCAGAATTTCAAGAAGATGTTACCGCACGTTGGCAGATGTATCAATACTTAGCCGCGAGGTAGTCAACTTATTTACTAACTATTCGTGAACTACCCCACCGCAAGTGACGGATGGGGCTTCTGAACTCGTAGGGGAATGCCTCAAGACAGACTTACGCCCACCCTTTGGTCTTACTTCCCCTCCTTCAGCAGCAGTCCTGGTTCCCAAGACCGATAATTGCCTGATGCCTTCTGCTCTAATATTCTTGCTGGCGTTTTCGTCCTTTAATAGAATGCAGATAGCGAAAAAAACTGCGATCGCAACTACTTGATATGTCATTATTTTCTAACTTAAACAAAGCAACCAAAATCAATATAGGCAATCATCTCGCCAGTTGGTACTAGGAACTGAGGATTACGATCGTTTCCTTAAGAAATTTGCTCTGGAGAACTCTCTCGGTAAAATTAAATAACTATAACTGTTTAGGTTGTTAAAGTCGATTAGAATTAATAATTACAATCAGTTTTCATATCCCTCGGAATCAAAAACCTAAATTGTATTTGTCTTTGCTGATATTTAGTTTACTAATATGAATCACAATCAATCGCCACTTCAACAGGGTCTATACGATCCTCGCTTTGAGCATGATGCCTGCGGTGTGGGCTTTATCGTCCACATGAACGGCAAGAAATCTCACGAGCTTGTCGAACAGGCTCTGACGATCTTGATTAATCTCGAACATCGTGGTGCTTGTGGGGCAGAGACAAATACAGGGGATGGTGCGGGTATTTTGATGCAGATACCCCATAAGTTTATGCAGAAGGTAGCTGCTCAAGAGAACATTACTCTGCCAGAAGCAGGAGAGTATGGGGTAGGGATGATTTACGCTTCTCCCGATGCCGAACTAAGAAAAAAAGGCAGAGAAGTATTTGCCGAAATCGTCGCCCAGGAGGGACAGAAAGTTTTGGGTTGGCGGGATGTACCGACGGATAACTCGACGATGGGTAATACCGCTAAATCAAGCGAACCCTCTATGCAACAGGTGTTTATCCAACGGGCTGGCAACATGGATGCAGCAGCTTTTGAACGGAAACTATTTGTCATTCGCAAACGTACTCATAAAGCCATTCGTAAGGAATTAGGTGATTCTTTCTGGTACGAGTCTAGTGTTTCTTGTCGGACGATTGTCTATAAAGGGATGCTAATGCCAATGCAAGTGGGGGAATATTATCCCGAACTTCATGACCCCGATTTAGAAAGTGCTTTGGCTTTGGTACATTCGCGTTTTAGTACCAATACCTTCCCCAGTTGGGAAAGATCTCACCCCTATCGCTATATCGCCCACAACGGGGAAATTAACACCCTGCGAGGTAATATTAACTGGATGCACGCCCGTCAATCCATGTTTGAGTCGGAACTGTTTGGCGAAGACATGAAGAAGGTGCAGAATTTAATTAACATTGATGGCAGTGATTCTAGTATTTTTGATAATACTTTTGAACTAATGTCCTTGGCAGGGCGATCGCTACCCCATGCCATGATGATGATGATCCCCGAACCTTGGACTGCTCACGAGTCCATGAGCGATGAGAAGAAAGCGTTTTATGAGTATCATTCCTGTTTGATGGAACCTTGGGATGGCCCTGCGTCGATCGCTTTCACTGACGGGACAATGATGGGGGCAGTGTTGGATCGTAATGGTTTGCGTCCTTCTCGCTACTACGTGACCAAAGATAATCTGGTGATTATGGCATCAGAAGCGGGGGTGCTAGAGATTCCTCCAGAAAATGTCGCCTTAAAAGGGCGTTTAGAACCAGGTCGGATGTTCTTGGTGAATATGGAAGAGGGGCGGATTGTTGCTGACGAGGAGATCAAACAGGCAATTGTGAACGAGCATCCCTATCGGGAATGGTTGGATAAATATTTAGTGGATTTGGCAGATTTACCAGAAGTAAAGAGTGATTTCTCGACTGTTTCTCAAGGGGATTTGGTGACCACGATCGAAAAACAGATGACTTTTGGTTATACCTTTGAAGAGTTGCGGATGTTACTAAAACCGATGGCGATCAATGGGGTAGAAGCTATTGGTTCGATGGGTACAGATACTCCTTTAGCGGTGTTGTCAGATAAACCCAAGTTACTTTATGATTATTTCCAACAACTATTTGCCCAAGTAACCAATCCTCCCATCGATTCGATTCGAGAAGAAATTGTTACTTCTCCTGTTACTACTATTGGTGCAGAGCGTAATTTACTCGATCCTAAGCCTGAAAGTTGCCATTTAATTAAATTAAAAACTCCTGTAATTAGTAATCAGGAGTTGGCAAAACTGAAAAATTTGGATGGGAATTTTAAATCTATTACCCTACCGATTTTATTTAACCCCAAAGAAGGGGTAGCAGGGTTAGAAGCAGCTATTGAAAGTATTTGTAATCAGGCAGATAAAGCGATCGCCGAAGGCAAGAGTATCATTATTTTAAGCGATCGCGGTATTGATAAAGACAATGCCCCTATTCCCGCTTTACTAGCTGTATCAGGGTTACACCATCATCTGATTCGTAACGGAAGTCGAACTAAAGTAGGATTGGTATTAGAATCGGGTGAACCCAGGGAAGTCCATCATTTTGCCGTTCTGTTGGGTTATGGTTGCGGGGCGATTAATCCCTATCTCGCTTTCACTACCATGAAGGAGATGATTAAGGAGGGTATCTTAGCGGATGTGGATTATGCTACTGCTTGCAAGAATTATATTAAGGCAGTTACCAAAGGCACGATTAAGATTGCTTCTAAGATTGGTATTTCTACCCTACAAAGCTATCGCGGGGCGCAAATTTTTGAGGCTATTGGGCTAAATCATTCGGTGATCGACCGTTACTTTACTTGGACGGCATCTAGAATCGAAGGAGCGGATTTAGAAGCGATCGCATCAGAAACTATTTTACGGCACTCCCACGCTTTTCCAGACCGCGATGTTCAGGTTCATACTCTGGGTGTGGGTGGTGAATATCAATGGCGCAAAGATGGCGAGGCACACCTATTCAGTCCTCAAACCATTCATACTCTGCAACAGGCGGTTAAAATTGGCGATTACCAACTGTTCAAACAGTACGCCCAACTAGTTAACGAACAGAATAAACAACGCTTTACCCTCAGAGGCTTACTAGATCTTAAAGCCCGCGAACCAATTCCTATTGAGGAAGTAGAACCCATTGAAGAGATTATGAAGCGGTTCAAAACGGGGGCAATGAGTTACGGTTCAATTTCTAAAGAGGCACACGAATCTCTGGCGATCGCTATGAATCGCATTGGCGGTAAATCCAATACAGGAGAAGGAGGGGAAGACCCCGAAAGATACACCTGGACAAATGAACAGGGTGACTCGAAAAATAGTGCCATCAAGCAAGTAGCATCGGGACGTTTTGGCGTTACCAGTTTGTATTTATCCCAAGCAAGAGAACTGCAAATCAAGATGGCACAGGGGGCTAAACCAGGAGAAGGGGGACAATTACCAGGGAAAAAAGTCTATCCCTGGATTGCTAAAGTTCGTCACTCTACCCCTGGGGTAGGTTTGATTTCCCCGCCACCTCACCACGATATCTACTCCATTGAAGATTTAGCTGAGTTGATCCACGACTTGAAAAATGCTAATAGAGAGGCAAGAATTAGTGTCAAGTTAGTCTCCGAAGTCGGAGTAGGAACGATCGCTGCTGGGGTAGCTAAAGCACACGCAGATGTAGTGTTAATCTCTGGTTTTGATGGTGGTACGGGGGCATCTCCTCAAACTTCCATCAAACACGCAGGATTACCTTGGGAATTGGGATTAGCCGAAACCCATCAAACCTTGGTATTAAATAACCTCCGTAGTCGTATTGCCGTAGAAACCGACGGACAAATGAAAACAGGTCGAGATGTGGCGATCGCTACTTTATTAGGTGCAGAGGAATTTGGTTTCTCTACTGCGCCCTTAGTTACTCTGGGCTGTATCATGATGCGGGTGTGCCACATGAATACCTGTCCTGCGGGAATTGCCACCCAAGATCCTTATTTACGCAAGAACTTCATTGGCAATCCCGAATATACCGTCAACTTTATGAAGTTTATTGCCCAGGAAGTACGGGAAATTATGGCAAGTTTGGGCTTCCGTACCCTCAATGAAATGGTGGGACGCACTGATGTATTAGAAGCCAAGCAAGCAGTAGATCATTGGAAAGCTAAAGGAATCGATCTTTCCAAAATCCTTTACCAACCTGAAGTTGATCCCGCAGTAGGACGCTATTGTCAAATTACCCAGGATCATGGCTTAGAAAAATCTTTGGATATGATTAAGTTACTAGATCTCTGTAAACCAGCACTTGAAAAAGGTGAAAAGGTTAAAGCCACCTTACCGATTAAAAATACCAATCGGGTAGTGGGGACGATTCTGGGCAATGAAATCACCAAACGTCATTGGCATGGTTTACCAGAGGATACTGTGCATCTCCATTTCCAAGGCAGTGCTGGACAGAGTTTTGGTGCATTCGTACCCCAAGGCGTAACCCTAGAATTAGAAGGAGATGCCAACGATTATGTTGGAAAAGGCCTGAGTGGCGGTAAAATAATTGTCTATCCCGACAAAAAATCTACCTTTATCCCAGAAGAAAATATTATTATCGGCAACGTGGCATTTTATGGCGCAACTGGTGGGGAAGCATATATCTATGGTATTGCGGGAGAACGTTTCTGCGTCCGTAACTCTGGGGTTGCTGCTGTCGTTGAAGCAATTGGCGATCATGGTTGTGAATACATGACAGGTGGTAAAGTGGTTATCCTGGGTAAAACAGGACGGAACTTTGCTGCGGGAATGAGCGGCGGAGTAGCCTATATCCTCGACGAACAGAAAGACTTTGCCACCCGTTGCAATACCCAAATGGCAGATATTGAACCTCTGGACGAAGAAGACCGAGAAACCGTTTACCAGATGATTCAAAAACATGAAGAATACACTAATAGCCAGAAAGCAGCCAAAATATTAGCCAACTGGCAGGAATTTGCCCCCAAATTCGTCAAAGTCATGCCCAGAGACTACAAACGGGTACTGCAAGCCATTAAACAGGCGATCGCCGAAGGTTTAAGCGGTGACGATGCCCTAACGGCTGCCTTTGAAGCCAACGCCCGCGATGCTGCCCGTATTGGCGGTAGTTAAGATTTTGTTATTTGTAGGGGCGAACGGCTGTTCGCCCTTACTGGTCATTAGTTATATTGGGTTTGGGTAAAAGGAAAATAAATTTATGACATCAGTTCAAATTCAAATTCCCTTTGAGTCATTAATTGAAGCAATTACTTCTTTAGATTTAGAGAAAAAACATCAACTGTTGGAAATTATAGAAGATTTGGTTTTTGAAGCTGAAGAAGAGGCGACCGAACAGAATCTACAAGTAATTGAAGAAGTCAAAGAAGCTCGTAAAGCTTATCAAAACGGTGATTATCAAACTATAGAGGAATATATCAAATGTCAGTCTCAATAAATGAATAAAACTGATGACCTATGAAGTTATCATTCCAAAACCCGTTACCAAACAATTGAATAATATACCAAAGCAAGTTCGTAGTCGAATTATAGAAAAAATGCTTTCTTTGGCAGAAGAACCTCGTCCTTCAAAAGTAAAAAAATTAAAGGGATTTGATAATGAATACCGAGTTAGAGTTGGCGATTATCGCATTCGTTATGAAATTGATGACAAAACTTTAACTGTTATAGTGCTTCATTGTAAACATCGCAAAGACATTTATAAGTAATGATTAAATTTACCAAAATCTAGTTCAAAACAATCTAGCTACAAGCAATAAAAATTATTCAATTATTATCATTTACGAACAAAAAAATGGGAAAACCAACAGGCTTTATTGAATATCTCCGCGAAGAACCTTCAGAATTATCTCCAAGCGATCGCATTCGTAACTGGGATGAGTTTCATCTTCCTATGCCAGAGGACAACCTCAAAACCCAGGCTGCCCGTTGTATGGATTGCGGTACGCCTTTTTGTCATACGGGTATTACTATTAGTGGAATGGCGAGTGGTTGCCCGATTAATAACTTGATTCCTGAATGGAACGACCTAATTTATCGGGGACTGTGGCGCGAGGCATTAGACCGCTTACATAAAACTAATAATTTCCCTGAATTTACAGGTAGGGTATGTCCTGCCCCCTGCGAGGGGTCTTGTGTTTTAGGTATTCATAACCCCCCAGTAACCATTAAAAATATCGAATATTCCATCATCGAAAAAGGTTGGGATGCAGGTTGGGTTAACCCGGAACCTCCAGAAAAACGCACGGGTAAAAAAGTCGCAGTGGTAGGATCTGGCCCTGCGGGATTGTGTGCTGCTGCCCAACTTAATAAAGCCGGTCATTGGGTAACAGTATTTGAACGGGCGGATCGTCCAGGGGGACTGCTGATGTATGGCATCCCCAACATGAAACTGGATAAGCAAGAAATTGTCATGCGTCGTATCAAGATGTTAGAAGCAGAAGGGGTAACCTTTACCTGTAATACGGAAATTGGTAAGGATTTACCCGCCCAACAATTACTCCAAGAATATGATTCCGTCATCCTTTGTACTGGTGCAACCAAACCCAGAGATTTACCCATCGAAGGCCGTGATTTAAAAGGTATCTATTTTGCCATGGACTTTCTCACTGCCAATACCAAAGCAATTTTAGACAACACAGATACCCCCATCTCTGCTAAAGATAAAGACATAGTAATTATCGGTGGTGGTGATACGGGTACAGACTGCGTTGGTACATCAGTTCGTCACGGTTGTCGCAGTTTATTACAACTAGAAATTATGCCTCAACCACCCAAAGAACGCGCTCTTAATAATCCCTGGCCTGAATGGCCCAAGGTGTACCGCCTCGACTACGGACAGGAAGAAGCTGCTGCTAAATTCGGTAGGGATCCTAGAGGCTATCTCACTACCGCCACCAAGTTTGAAGGGGACGAACAGGGACAAGTTAAAGCCGTACACACCGTACAGATACAATGGGAAAAAGATGCTAACGCTCGCTTTATCCCTCAACATATTCCAGGCACAGAAAAGGTCATTCCCGCCCAATTAGTTTTACTAGCAATGGGTTTTGTCAGTCCCGAACAACCCCTGTTAGATGCTTTAGGACTAGAAAAAGATGCTCGCAGCAACATCAAAGCAGACTTTGAAAAATACACTACTAATATCCCTGGTGTATTCGCAGCAGGAGATTGCCGTCGCGGACAGAGTTTAGTAGTTTGGGCGTTTAATGAAGGTCGTGGTGTGGCACGGGAATGCGATCGCTATTTGATGGGTAGTACGGATTTACCTTAAGGCATTCCTGCACGATAGTGATCGAGAACTTTTCGCAAAATAGTTATCCGAATAAAAAAGAGTCCGCAGATGAACGCAGATAAACACAGATAGGGTTAATGGTTAGGAATTGAAATTGTTAGGAATATGACTATTTGAGTTATCTACAATGTGGGGTTGTAGTTGATGATTAATGAGAGTATAGACAGTTTGAATTATCTGACCGAGAAAATAATTGGTTGTGCTTTTGAGGTTAGTAATGTTTTGGGATGTGGTTTTTTAGAAAAGGTGTACGAGAGGGCTTTGGTACAAGAGTTGATTGCAGCAGGGTTAAAAGTTCAGGCTCAATATCCGATTTCTGTTTATTACAAAGGAAAAGAAGTAGGCACTTTTTTTGCCGATATTTTAGTAGAAAACCGTGTTTTGATAGAACTTAAAGCTATAAACTACCTAGATAATAATCATAAAGCTCAATGTCTCAATTACCTCAAAGCCAGCAATTTAAATCTTTGTTTACTAATTAACTTCGGCAAGCCAAAAACAGAAATCAAAAGAATCATCCATAACCTCTAATATCTAACCATAAAATCTATCTGCGTTAATCCGCGTTTATCTGTGGACTCTTTCTGTTTAAATTTACGAGTTCTACTATCTCAAATTCTTTATATCGCGCTCTCACAGAGCCAGGGAAGGCGATCGCGCCTTACCAAAAACCCAAGAAACAAGCGAGAGGTTCGCTCGTTACTCGCGATCGCATACACTTTATTTCCCAAAACTTCATTGCAAAATATTAGTAATTTTGTCAATTACTTCCTTTAACTTACCTGCTTTCAATTGTCCTGCTTATAAAGTCAGAATATAATGATGCTTTTTGGTCACAAAATGCTCGAATGTAAAGAAAAGTATAGAAAACTTAATTAACAGAATTAGAAAATTACTCATAATTCAGTTTGAGTTTTAAGATAACTGTATATTTGATTACACAGCACAATAAATTTAAAAAAACCTAATGAATATCACAAAGCGGTAGCTTTTTTGATAAATCTTACGGTACAGAAAAATAATTTAAGGTATTGATTAGCCATGACTGACTTGAAATATATATTAGCTCTCGATCTAGGAACAACAGGAAATCGAGCTATTTTGTTTGATCGCTCTGGAAATATATTTAGTCAGGTTTATCATGAGCTAACTCAATATTATCCCCATCCCGGCTGGTTGGAACACGATGCCATAGAAATTTGGCAGGATACTTATAAGTGTATTCAACAAGTTCTTGCTGAAAGTAAGATTAACGTAGAACAAATAGCCGCCATTGGCTTGACGGTACAGCGAGAAACCTGTTTGCTGTGGGATAAAACTACAGGAGAACCCCTACATCCTGCTATAGTCTGGCAAGATCGACGTACTGCCACAATGTGCGATCGCTTGCGTCGGGAAAGAAAAGCAACCGAAATTCAACAAAAAACAGGGTTAGTTTTAGACGCTTATTTTTCTGCCACCAAATTAGCTTGGTTAATTGACTGGGTAAAAGAAAATAAGCCAGATACCAATTGGGATAACATCATCGGTGGTACTGTGGACGCTTGGGCATTATGGAATTTAACGGGAAGAAAAGTTCACGCTAGCGATCGCTCTAATGCCAGTCGGACTATGCTGATGAATTTAGAAACTGGTGACTGGGATACTTCGCTACTAGAATTATTTAATATTCCCCGAACCTTAATGCCCGAAATTCTTCCCAGCATGGGGATGTTTGGTAAAACCGAGCCTAAATTACTCGGTGCAGCAATTCCCATCACGGCAGTTTTTGGCGATCAACAAGCGGCTTTGTTCGCTCACGGATGCGATCGCCCTGGCTTGCTCAAATGCACCTATGGTACTGGTTCATTTTTAGTGGCTCAAACGGGAGAAGGAGTAACGCGATCGCACAATCAATTGCTATCTACTGTAGCTTGGAGTACCAAAGAACAAACTAACTATGCTTTAGAAGGAGCAATTTTTACTACTGGTGCAGCTATTCAATGGCTTAGAGATGGACTGAGACTGATTAAGTCTGCTGCCGAAACTGAAGCTCTCTGTAGTCAGGTTGCCGATACTAATGGAGTTTACTTTGTTCCTGCTTTGAGTGGTTTGGGCGCGCCTCATTGGGATATGAATGCTCGTGGAGCATTTTTGGGCATTACGGGAGGAGTCCAGCAAGAACATATGATTCGGGCAGTTTTAGAAGCGATCGCCTATCAGGTAAAAGAAGTAGTGGAAGCAGTTAACCAAGACTGTAGCAATTCTGTATCCCTGCTGAAAGTAGACGGTGGTGCAACCCAAAATAATTTCTTAATGCAGTTTCAAGCCGACGCTCTAGGTATTCCCATCGAAAGACCGGCAATTTTAGATGCTACGGCCCAGGGAGCGGCTTTTGGTGCGGGTTTAGCTATCGGTTTCTGGGATAATTATCAAGCTTTGATTGACAGTCGTAAAATAGATCGGGTTTTTGAACCGGGAGAGGGTAAAACTCAAGCACAAGAAAATTTTGCTACTTGGCAAAAAGCCGTAACGCGAGCTAAAAACTGGATGTAAAGTTTCCATAGTGCGATCGCCGTACTTTTAAAAAAACTCGACTTAAAAGGCGATCGCTTCTAATTCCCAAATAAACCAATTAAGGTTAGCTATCTGCATTGCTTCCTAATTACGTCCACCTACTGATTACAGGGTTGAGGCGGCTCAACAATTTGTAATTTTTCTGGTTGACCATCCCCATCAAAATCTAATTCAACAGAATTTTTTCCTGCCAAAAAACTATCAGGATTGATATTATTACTACTTAAAGTTGGTTTAATATCTATTTGCATACCATTGTTCAACTGAAGAATTCCATCAGCAGTAATCTGACTTTCTTGTTGAGTAGGATCGGCTTTCTGGTTGGTAGCTGCATCACTCCAAATTGCGATTCCAGGCTTACTCTGACAACTACTACCAGCTTGATATTGATTTATACCTAAAGTACTGGGAGAAGGGGCAAATAAACTACCGTAAGTTTGATACACCGCTTGAGTCAGAGGATTTAAAATACTCGACACCAATCCTTGAACAATTTCCACATCTGTTTGGGCCACTTGTTCTGGTGGCTGGGCTGGTATCGGTTGGGTAGTTGGTACGCTTTGAGAAGGAGGGTTAGATTGAGTCGGTTGAGATGGATTATTCGTGGAATAATTAGCTTGTGCTGGGTCGTTAGTAGTGGGTAAAGTGGCAATATTATCTATATATTGAGGATTAGAAGTATTACTGACATATATATGCTGTATAGCTTTTCCTTGATAAAGACGTTTAGTAAACTGCCAGTTGGGGTCGAGATTAATTTTCATAGGAGCTTCTTGAATACCATTGCTTGTACCAACAACTAAATCTGCCTCTCTAGGGTCTTGATGATCAGCAACTAATTGTAATTCTCCACCATTGGCAATTAAGTTAAGAGTATATGTAACTTTGTCATCTTGTCCGTTAATCCTCAAAGAATAGCCATTAGTATCCACTGCTTTACGACAGCTATGGGTATGGTCAAAGTTAAGTAATAATAAGTCTACAGTAGTAGGATTAGAGCCAGATTCTTGCCAACACGGTTGTTGACCAGGGATTTGTTCGATAATCGCTAATCTAAATCTTCGATAGTTATAAGGAACCGCAACAGCTATAAAATAACTTTGATCTACGGCAAACTCGTCGAAAGTAGTGGCCGCTACTGGTTTAAACAACGGTGCGATCGCCCCTTCTATAAGTGCTACTAAGGCAACCAATTTTATTGGTAAAGATAACTTCATATCGAGAAATGTTGAATTAAGTTGTCAAGTATAAATTAATATACGTAAAGCTTTGAATAATAAAGCAATTTTAATTTATTTCCAATCTGCTAGAGGGGGAGTTGCCAATAAAGCCTGACTAAGGCTGTGGTGAATACTGCCATTAGTAGCCAAAATACGACCAGAATTAATATCTAAAGGGCTGCTATCATAAGCAGTAACTTTTCCCCCTGCTTCTTGTAAAATAATAATTCCTGCTGCCATATCCCAAGGTTGAATGCCTCTTTCCCAATAACCATCAAGCCTACCGCAAGCCACAGAAGCCAAATCCATAGAAGCACAACCCATGCGCCGTACTCCTTGAGTTAGATGAGTTAAATGACAAAATTCCGCATAATTATTATCGCTGGTTTCTCGCCGATCATAGGCAAATCCCGTTACCAAAAGACTTTTACTTAATTCTGTAGTCTCAGAAACTTTTATGGGACGACGATTACAGGTAGCACCCAAACCCCGCGCAGCACGAAACAACTCATTACTAAAAGGATTGTAAACTGCTCCTACTTGAGGGACTCCTTCAATTAATAATCCTACTGAAGTTGCCGCAGCAGGAAAACCGTGAGCATAATTGGTTGTACCGTCTAAAGGATCGATCGCCCAAAGATATTTACTATTACCTCCCCCTAATTTACCTGATTCTTCGGCTAAAATTTGATGGTCGGGCAGATGGCGATGTAAAACTTCTAACACTGCCGCTTCTGCTTGCTGATCTGCTTCTGTTACTAAATCTCCAGGACGACCTTTTTCTTGAATATTCTCTAGTTTGCCCCAACGCTCTTTTAAAATAGCTCCAGCCGCCAGAACGGATTCAGTAGCAATATCTAAAAAAATTTGTAATTGTTCTATTGAAGATTGAGTCATTATTCAATTATTTAGCAGTAGGTTGAGAACGAAATTGATATGGAGTTTGGCGCATCGGTTGTTGAGGATTCCAAATACCATAACCCATTAAACGAGCATATTCTTGAGCATCTAAAAGACGCTGACTGTATTTGTGAGGATATTTAGTATTGGCACTTACAAAACCTTCCTTAATCAACTGTTCGCTAACCAATGATTTATTATGCCAGACATGAGCCAACAGACGATCAAAACTATCTGGAGTTTCAGATTCCAATTCTAATTGGACTGACTGTTCTTGTAATACTGCTAATCTTTCTTGAGCAGCTTTGCCCCAAGGAGATTGTCGTAAATCTGGTGCATCAATACCAATAATTCTAACTTGAGTCAGATTTTCTGAGTTGGGGAGAGATACTTCTAGGGTTTGTCCGCTAATATTGCGTTCTACTCTGGCTGCAATTGCTGGATTGATTTCCTCAGCGAAACTACAACCGAAGAAAAATAGGGTAATACAAGCACAAATTAATAATTTGGGAATTAAGCCTAAATTTTTGCTGTTGGTCATTGACTATCGGTCATTAGTTCTTTGACTTTAATCTTCATCGAGAGGTAAACCAAATATTACTTTTCCCCCACCGAAATAGCGACCGAATTGAAGTTCATATACTTCATCTTCTTCTTGAGTTTCCACTTCTAAATCGGAACGAGCATAGCTAACACACAGCAAAGCATAACCTTGTTCTTTGAGTTTTGGCGATAATCCCATCGCTTCAGGTTGATAGATTTCTCCCGAAATAATTTTGACCGCACAACTAGTACAGGCACCATTACGACAAGAAAAAGGCAATTTAGCTCCCTGTCGTTCGGCTGTTTGTAGAATGTATTGGTCTTCTGGTACTTTTACCTGATAATTTTTGCCCAAGGCGCGATCTCGAATTGTGATTGTATAAAGTTTGCTCATTAACTGTTAGATATATAGGGATTTATCTCAAAAATTTAACTTTGGCTAAATGTAGTGTACCGCCAAGCAGTCACGACTTTCTCTTTTAGCTTTGCTTTTTTCTAAATTAATATTTTGACAAGTACTGTTAACCATGTATAATAAAAAGTCGCAACGTCACTGGAGAGGTGGCCGAGTGGTCGAAGGCGCAGCACTGGAAATGCTGAGTGGCATTTAAATGTCACCGAGGGTTCAAATCCCTCCTTCTCCGTTATCTGGGTTTAAGCGAAAGTGGCACAAAAATGACGCAAAAAAAATTTGTGTCACTTGCTACCCCGCTTTACCAGCTAGATGGTACTTATTGAAATAACTTATAAACTTAGCATTACTGAAAAGCAATGTTTATCAATCCCTGTTATTCCCCAAAGCATCCTACTTTAGCCTTGATTAACCGCTTACTTTCTGCTTAGTATTTACTTACTAGTAAAGAACAGGTTTAGGCTTGTTTTTAGCTTACATGATGGGGGCATAAGTTTTTTGTGTCATAAAAATGTGTCACAAAAAAAAAGTGTCTATAGTTGCAGTGCTTTTGAGCTAATCCTACTTGGGGACACTTACATTAATTCAGAGAAAAATCGCTTAGTAAAACTATGTTATCGATTTTTGTACCTCCAGGGTAATTGCCCTGGTTCACCTGTACCAGCTAACTGATTTTTCATTAGATGCCTTGATGGTAATTTAGACCTACTGAAAGCTTGCTGCTATGGCAGATAGCCCCTAAGCCTACTTAAACGCTTGTTATTAGGCTTTAATTTAGCTTGAGTAAGTGAGTAAGCGATCGCTCGGTTAATGGCTTTAAATAGGGCATAAAACACTGGTAGCTTAATTAAGGTAGTGCCAGTACTCTATAAGGCTTATGTGTAATTGGGTAAAGCTTAGATAGTGCTTAAGATGTAGCTGTATCTCTCGGACGCTGACAGGTGATTATACCCCTCTATCTACGCCAGTAAACTGTTTTAGCTATGCCAAAATCCTAACGGACAAGCAGTTGACAGGCTCAGGATAGAGGATAGAGCTTATCTGTACAGTCCGAGAGGATAATGTCTTTTTAGGCTACAAGAGCGGGGAGGGAATAATTATTTATATATAAGTAAGTACATTTATTTTTTATATTACAAATTTATATTATAAAAAAGATATACACATACACCTACTTACTAACAAGCTTATTAATCTCTTCAGTTAGTTTTTTGTCTTTAGCTTGTAGTTCATTTTCTAAGTTTTGTAGTTGATAACTAATTTCCCCTATTTAATAAGCTTATGGAATAGTAGTTAAATTAAACAAGCTTTTAAATCGCTTTTAAGGTCTGTTAAAACCATTTTTAAACTATTGACCAACAATAAGTTTTAACAGTGTAAAAACGGCTAATAAACGCAGAATCATAGCTGGATGTTTAGAGTCATTATGTAGCTAAATAATTAACTTTCATCTAACTACATAACTCGAACAAATTAGCCAATTTTTAAGCTTCTACATCTCAAAGTATTGATGAGTAAAATCTCTAAAATCTTGCCACCATTCAAGCCTTTTTGTGTCTTTAGTACTTGCTTTGCTTTTATCTTGTCTGCTACTTCTATCGCGAAAATCAACTGCATCTAAAGCATGATTAGCTATTGTTTGCTTAATGAGGTTAGAACGTGATTGTTTACTGTTACGAGACTTAATTAACTCAGCCAAAATCCTAAAGATTGTTTCGGCATATCTACCCTTATATTCGGTTTCAAACCTTAAGCAAATACCATCATGGTCATATATTCTGATGTACTTATCAGAAGTTCTTGAGCCAAAAGCCAAAGCACCTGTAAGGATGCCATTAATCATTTCAAAGTACTTATCATCTATTTCTTTAAAGCCAAAATTATCCCCATTTAAGGTTGCTTCTAGCATCTCTAGCACAGGTATTAATCGATAAGTATAGTCATCAAGTGATAGGTCAATGCGAGTACATTTACAGTTATAAAAACTATTGAGCTTACGCAGTAACCTTATTTGTTGACTAAGGCTTAAATTAGCTAAATAGCTACCTTGAATGTCAATCATTAAGTCATACAAGCTCAATCCATTTTGACAGCTATTAAGGGCTTTTCTGTTATAGCCACCTATTAAACCAGTATCAGATAGTATCTTGTTTTTATAGTGCTTATGTTTAGGTACTCTATCAGATGGATGCCAAAGAGTATTTGGTAGTAGATAGGTAGGTTTAATACCTAAGATATCGAGTATTTCAGTAAAGTCTGTTTTTAGTAAATTAGTAAACTTTAATCTTATGTAATCTAAGTGAGAAGAAAGTAAATTTTTAGTATTATAAAAATGAGAATCAAATAGCTGTAAATCTTTATTTATATAGTTTATAGAGTTATTAGTAAGTAGCGGGATTAACTTGGTATTACTAAGACTCTCTACCTCAAGATGATTTAAAGCACTATTGCTGTTTTGATTATTTCGTTTTACCATGACGTTTAGATGTAAAAGGCAGTCCTCTCTGTAGGGCTTCTTTTTTTTGTCTGAAACCTTACTCGTCTAAGACGTTCACTAATATAGCAAATAATTATTTGACATTAAGCTATGGTATGTGTTGACCAAAAACACTCTTTAGCTTTTTACTTCTGTTGGGTAGGCATTATTTTTTTATAATATAAATTTGTAATATAAAAAATAAATGTGCTTACCCTTCACTAAAACCCATCATTTAGGTGTGAGTAATTATTCCTAGTTCAAGGGATTAGATTGACTTGGGAATCGGACTATTAAGCGCACGTTTTTTATACTGGTCTGATTAAAGTCTGTAGAGTGATATGTATTTGCTTGTTTTAGACCTCTATTTTTTGCTTAGATGCTATCTGTTAGCTAGATGGTTTTAAGGCTTATATGGACGTTTAAAAAAGGGTATGGATTACTAACTTAATGCTGTCTGAAAGTATGAGCATAAAAAAAGCCCTATCGGTTAGGGCGTAAAAGTTTTTTATGTCATGTTTTTATGTCACAAAAAATATCTGTGTACTCAGTTTAATGGTTTAGGTGCTTTTGCTTTCTGCGATCGCTTCATACAAACATAGGATAAGTAGCTACTGCTTAATATTGATAAGCAACCCCTATCGATGTACAGTTGGAACATTAATTAAAGACATATCTACTTTCAAGTAATGCTCTGTAATTACTTTTTCGCTATTGCCAACTAATTTAGCTAACTGCGGAATAGGAAAGCCATTATTAGCATGATAGGAAATCATCGAATGTCTTAGCTGATAAGGAATTCTGTATTTTATCCCCAATTTAGGTAGTAGCTTTTGCCAAATTCGATTTAAAGCGTGTTGAGAAATTGGCTCGTTTTTGCCATTCACAAAAACATATTCGCTAGTTCTTGGTAAGTTATTAAGTAACTCATAAAGCTCATCATTAACGTTGAAATACCTAAACGGTACGGTTTTAGTCCCTTTTTTCTTAATTAGCTTACCGCTAGCCATTACCTCGCCCTCGCAAAATTTTACTTTCTTGGTTTTACCCATTAGGTCTACATTTTTCCATTTAAGAGCGATAGCTTCACTAGGTCTACAACCCGTCAACCATAAGAACTTGACATAGTTATAGTACTGGAAATGCTTTCCCCGATACCGTGAATGTGATTCAGTTTGAAGGGCGGTTAATATCATCTCTACTTCTCTGACAGAAAAAGGATCGATGGTTTCTTGCTCATTCTCACTTAACTCAATCTGAGTGGCTTTTTTGTCGGCTTTAAGCTTGCCATTAAGAGAGCTAAGACAATCACGCCATTTTTGACCTAATTGCCGCGGAAGGCGGTCATTTTTGCTAGCCCAATCTACCGCAGCAACCACTAATTTAAATCTAGCCTTAGCTGTTTTAGCTGACCTTTTACCCTTTAAAAGCCATTCAAACACCCCCGAAGGCTTATCGATGTCTGATGGGAAGTCAGAACACTTAAGCAAATTGCCAATAGTAGCTATATGAGTCTCGATATAACTACCTGACCAACAGTTAAGCGCAAGATGAAACTCTACATAAGCATCCCAAACAGATTTGAGTTCAGGAGTGTTAACAAGCTCTAGCTTAGGCTTTTTAACGTTTTTAGCTAACTGAGCGATGTATTTTATGTCTACTGCCTTGCTGCTCGATATACACCTATCACAGTACTCGTCTATCTCTACCGCAGCTTTGACCGCTAAATTGTAGTTTTCATTTTTTACCTTCCCAAAGCTATGCCTTTTCCCTCCCAGACTACGGCTTAACTGAACAACATAGTATTTTTCCTCTTTAACCTTCGAGGTATTGATAGAACAATGCTTAAACTCAGGGATACCAACTGAATACATTTTTTAAACCAATGGAACTACAGTCTTATTCTATCCCTTTTGACGCAAAAGTGACACAAAAAATAGCGTTGAGTCAAACTTGTGTCATCGAAACTCCTTCTACAAAAGCTATTTAAGACTTATTGTTACAGCACTGGAAATGCTGTAACGGGGTAACTCGTTCGAGGGTTCGAATCCCTCCCTCTCCGTTAATTTCCCTGGCTTATTTTTCGGGCTTCTTATCCTCAAGCTAGTTATCTCCTTATAGCAATTTTGCTCAAAACTTGTTCATTTACTTTTTAAATTACATTTCCCAATCCCCTGTCAATCCCTACAAATTAACCGCTCACCCTAATTGCTAGCAAATTTGTTCAAAGATAACCAAGAAATGTCAAGTCGTCATGAATGAAGGCGTTTCAGAACCAGATGGCTACAAATTAACTGATTGAAAACGGCTGTAAGTGCTAATTTTTCAGTAAATACTCTAGTTGAACTAAGTCTCGCTGGTATCGTTTTTCCATCGCTTCTACTTCTTCGACTCCATAAATTTTAGTCCACTGCTGGTAATTAACATCGGGATTGGCAGCGCGGCGATCGCAATAAGATTTATAGATAGATTCATCGAGCTTCATAATTTTAAAATATTCTGGAAAAAATTACTTAGAAATAACTTCATTGTAACTTTATCAATTTATGGATTTTAATTCATCCATCCTAATGCCGAGAAAAACGACTCATAGCCTCGTAAATCAAAGCGATCGCCCGAAAATTCCTGCCTCAAGTCACTTTATGAAAACTTAATATTTCTTCCTAATAACGAATCCGCGGATCTATGTAAGCATTAATAATATCAATGGCGATACTGGCAATAACTACTACAATGCCAAAAAACACCATGATCCCCTGGACTGTAGGATAATCTCGTAAAGAAATCGCTTCATATAAACGATTGCCCAATCCGGGCCAGGAAAAGGTCACTTCCGTTAAAACTGCACCACCCAATAAAGCCGCAAAAGTCAATCCCAAGACGGTAATTACGGGAATTAGGGCATTTTTAAAAGCATGAGAGAGTAAAATAGTTTTTTCTGGGATTCCTCTAGCCCTGGCGGCTTCTACGTAATCAGCTTTCAAAGTTTGTTTAAGATTTACTCTGACAATCCTCTCGAAAATACCACTGAGCAAAATTCCCAAAGTAACACTCGGTAATGCCAGATAATAAAGAGACTGGAAGAACATCGTCACATTACCAGTTGCCAAACTGTCGATCAGATATAAACCAGTTAAATGAGGTGGTGGAGTAGCGTTAACTGGAAACCGAGTCCCTAAAGGAAACCAACCGAGTTGGACAGCAAAAATCAACTGTAAGACCATTCCCACCCAAAATAAGGGCAAAGAATAAGTAATAATGCCGAATAATCTCCCCCCAACATCTAGCAGGGGATTAGTAGCAGTCGCAGAAATCATCCCTACTCCAATGCCAAGAATTACCGCTACTACCATGCTGCAAAAGGATAATTCCACCGTAGCGGGAAAATAGTCTTGAATAACCTGCCATACCGATAAACCCCTACTAGTAATGGAGCTACCTAGCTCGAAATTAAGCAAATTTCCCAGATAAGCAAAATATTGCTGCCATAAAGGCTCGTTTAATCCCAATTGCGATCGCAATGCTGCCTTAGCCGCTTCTGGCGCACGAGTCCCTAAAATCGCATCGGCAGGATCTCCAGGGGTTGCCCTTAATAGTAAAAATACTACTGTGGCAATGGTTAACAACATTAAGGGAGCTAATAATAATCGGACAAAAATATATGACTGTAAGGCTTTAGAGCGAGACATGGTTTTCGTACATAATTAATAGCCAACCATGAAAGTTATAACAGAAGTCATTTTAAATTAGACAACAATTAATTACTGCTCATCGCTTGATTTGTCCTGACCGATTCCCAACTCTTTTTTACTACGTTTTAGCTGTTTCCACAAGGATTTAATTTGTTTGTAGGCTTCCTCAGGAGGTAATTTACCACCAGTTTCTAGATTACAGATATAGCTAATTTTGTGAGCAAATTCCTGTAAATTGGAATTAAATACCAGATTTTCTGGTTTTACCTGACCGTGATAATGATTTCGAGGATAGAGAAAATCGTATTTTTCAGATTCGTTACTCATGGTTCTATATGATTGATTTAGTTAAAGGAAATTGAGGGTAAAAACCGATTTAATAAGATGGCAACGAACTTAAATTAAAACACTAGCTCGCTAATTTTTATATTATGCAAAAGCAATTATATTAAGCTCTACACCCCATTCATAATTTATACTCGCACTTTTACAAACACACAATATTAAAATCAATATGTTAGGGATAACGCTACTATAAATGAGGCTTTATTTTTATGTTAACAAGATACTTAACTCTTGTTAACCTATTCTTAATCTAAGGTCAAGGGGCAGGATCGAATTCAAGATTTATCGCTCCTCTCAATTATTACAACCGCAACCATTCGAGAATGTCAGAGAAAGTAAAACTATACGAAGGAAAAGCCAAAATTCTTTATCCCACAGAAGACCCCCAGGTACTGCTAACTGTGTATAAAGACGATGCCACGGCGTTCAACGCTCAAAAACGAGGACAGATTGCAGGCAAGGGAGAAGTTAATTGTCACGTTTCGGCAGCACTATTTAAATGGCTAGAATCCGTAGGTATTCCCACCCATTATATCGATTGTCCCCAAAGGGATCAAATGTTAGTCAAAGCTTTAACTATCGTGCCAGTGGAAGTTGTAGTCCGTAACATTGCTGCCGGTAGCCTCTGCCGACAGACAGGGTTAACAGAAGGAAAAGTCTTGCCATCTCCGTTAGTGGAGTATTATTTGAAAAACGATGAATTAGGAGATCCTTTACTGACTCGCGATCGCCTTTTACTATTAGATCTAGTGAGGGAAACTAGATTAGAAGAAATCAAAAAAATGGCCTTAGAAATCAACCGTCATTTGCAATATTTTTTTCATCGCTGCGATATTACTTTAGTAGATTTTAAATTAGAATTTGGCATTGATTCTCAAGGTAATTTACTATTAGCTGACGAAATTAGTCCAGATACCTGCCGTCTTTGGAATCGACAAGAAACTGATGTTAAAGCAAGAATTATGGACAAAGACCGCTTTCGTCACGATTTAGGTCAGGTAGAAACTGCATATCAGCAAGTTAAAGAAAGAGTCTTAAAACAAATAGAAAATGTTTAGATGATAATCCTCTATGTTACATAATAACTTCCCCATCTTTATCAGTTATTTACCTCAATAGTTAACAATATTTGAGGCAATTAAATCACCCAATTTTGGGGAACATCAATTAATGTAATCAGTCCTTATGTTCTGAAAGTGTAGTGAGGAGTTTACTGCTTGTCAACTGAGAAAACAGGGGCGAAAATTTTCTTTAGTTTTTGCTCTCGGTATGATAACTCACGAACGAGAGATCGCGCGATAATTGTGTTTTTTTAAAGATCGGAACAAAAACTGTTACATTATCGATTGCTATATCTATTGGGTGTGTGGAAGTGTTAGAAACAAAAAACGTGCGTCTATCTCCTAGTTTAATAACAGTCTTGGCAACTTCGTTGACTTTAAGCCTGTCTTTATCTGTTAGAGCAGAAAATAGCAATTCTGCAATAAAACCAGTCAACCATAAATCGCCAGATTTAGTTTCATCTCGCAACCAGAGCGAAGATTTATCTCCAATTCAAACAAAAACCGCTAACTTAGAAAATTTTCGGGTAGTTGCTCAAATTCCTCCAACAGAACCCGAATCTCCATCGCCTCAACCACCACCAACAGGGGAATCAACCGATCCTACCATTCAGCTACCAGAATTTTCTCCCCCAGAATCAGAGCCGAGTCCTACTCCCACTGACGAGCCGTCTCAATCTAACAACGAACCCCGCGTCTTAGTAGCAGAAGTAGTAGTAGAAGGAGCAGACGAAGAACTTACCGATATTATCTACAGAACGATCAACACCGAACCCGGAAGAACCACAACTCGTTCACAATTACAAGAAGACGTAAATGCAGTTTATGCCACTGGATTCTTTCAAAATGTCGAAGTAACCCCCGCTGATACTCCTTTGGGGGTACAAATTACTTTTTTAGTTGAACCCAACCCGGTTTTAAATCAAGTCGCCATAGAAACCATCCCCGACAGCCAATCCAGTCCAGTATTACCACCAGAATTAATCACTGAAACCTTTGGCGATCGCTATGGTCAAATTCTCAATCTCAGAGACTTACAACAGGGCATTATTCGCATCAATGAATGGTACAGCAAAAACGGCTATGAGCTAGCTCAAGTAGTAGGTTCTCCCCAGGTAAGTCCCGATGGCACAGTAACCCTAATTATTGCTGAAGGAGTTATTGAAAACATTAACGTCAGATTTTTTGACGAAAACGACGAGCCAACAGAAGGCAAAACCCGCGATTTCATTGTCAAACGGGAAATCGAATTAGAATCAGGAGATGTATTTAAACGAGATATTGCCCAAAGAGACTTACAGCGAGTATTTGGACTAGGTATCTTTGAAGATGCCCGTTTTTCCTTTAGTCCAGGAGAAGACCCTAGTAAAGTAGTAGTCAATGTCGATGTAGTAGAAAGCAGTACTGGCTCAGTTGCTGCTGGTGCAGGCTTTAGTTCTTCTAGTGGTTTATTTGGGACAGTTAGTTTTCAACAACAAAACCTGGGAGGCAACAATCAAAATTTAGGCACAGAATTCCAATTAGGACAACGAGAACTTTTATTTGATTTAAATTTCACCGATCCTTGGATTGCAGGAGATCCTTATCGTACCTCTTATACAGCCAATCTATTCCGTCGTCGTTCCATTTCGCTAGTTTTCAATGGTGATGGAAATGACATCAGAACCAGAGATGAAAGCGGTGGCAGAGGTGATAGCCCCCGTGTTCTGAGAACTGGAGGAGGAATCAACTTTTCTCGTCCAATTCCTGCTGACCCTTTTGCCCGTCGAGATTGGACTTTATCTACAGGCTTTCAATATCAGCGCGTTGCGATTAAAGATAGTGATGGTGACATAGCTCCTGTATCTAGAGAGGAAGACGGCAGTCAAAATTTAGCCTTTAGTGATAGTGGACAAGACGACCTATTTATTTTCCGCTTTGGAGCAACTCGCGATCGCCGTAACAACCGACTCCAACCTACCAATGGTTCATTATTCCGCGTCAGCACCGAACAAACAGCCCCTATCGGTTCGGGCAGCATCTTGTTTAACCGTTTAAGAGCCAGTTATAGCCAATTTGTTCCTGTTAATGTTTTACCTTTCTTTGACAATGCCCAGACCTTAGCCTTTAATTTTCAGGCAGGTACAGTGATTGGGGATTTACCACCCTATGAAGCTTTTGTTTTAGGTGGTAGTAATTCTGTACGAGGATATGGTGATGGAGAGTTAGGTAGTGGGCGCAGTTTCGCTCAAGCTACGGCAGAATATCGTTTTCCTATTTTTAGAATTGTCGGTGGTGCATTATTCTTCGACTACGGTACTACTCTTGGTTCGGGGGATAATGTCCCTGGCGAACCATCGGAAGTAAGAGGTTTGCCTGGAGATGGATTTGGTTATGGTATCGGTGTTAGAGTTCAATCACCCCTCGGCCCAATTCGCGTCGATTATGCCATTAATGATGACGGCGACAGTGAAGTCCAGTTTGGCATTGGGGAGAAATTTTAGAAGTAGTAAGTAGTAAGTAGTAAGTAATAAATTATATTTCTCCTGACTTCTGACTTCTGACTTCTGACTTCTGACTCCTGCCTTCTAATGACTAATAACTAATGACCAATGACCAATGACTACGATTAGACAACCATTTGAATTATCTGGAGTAGGATTGCATTTTGGTGTTACCACTAAGGTTAAAGTCCTTCCTGCCGAAGTAGGTTCAGGTCGCTATTTTGTGCGAGTGGATTTGGCAGATAAACCCATAATTCCCGCCCTGGTAGATGCAGTCAGTCAAACTACTCTTTCGACTGAATTAAAGGTAGGAGAGGCAAAAATTAGAACTGTAGAACATTTATTGGCTGCTTTAGTAGGTAACGGTATTGATGATGCGCGAATCGAAATTGATGGCGAAGAAGTTCCCTTGTTAGATGGTTCAGCAAAAATTTGGTGTGAAGCGATCGCCTCTGTCGGAACTACAGCTAATACTGTGGTGTCTCCCCCTCTCCCTCTAACTTCACCAGTCTCGATCGCGGAAAATGATGCTTTTGTAGCTGCATTTCCTGCCCCAGAAACTCGTTTTACCTATGGTATTGACTTTCCCTATCATGCGATCGGTAATCAGTGGCATAGTTGGCAATTTTCTCGTGACACCTTTGTTACAGAAATCGCTCCTGCCCGTACCTTTGGTTTTGCCGAACAAATTACCCAACTACAGCAAGCAGGTTTAATTAAGGGAGGAAGTTTAGAGAATGCCTTAGTTTGCAGTCATGATGGTTGGTTAAATCCACCTTTGAGATTTACGAATGAACCAGCCCGTCATAAACTATTAGATTTAGTGGGAGATTTTAGTTTATTGGGTCAATTGCCCCAAGCTCATATTATTGCTTACAAAGCCAGTCATAAGCTGCACGTTCAATTGGCCAAACAATTAATACATTATCTTCCTGTAACTAAATTAAAGTAGTTTATTGTTTAGATTTTTATGTCAACTGCTACTGATTCTACCTCCGATAACCAAGCTGTTAAAAAAGTTCTTAACGTTCAGGAAATTCATCGCCTCTTACCTCATCGCTATCCATTTGCTTTGGTTGACCGCATTATGGAATACGTACCGGGAGAAAAAGCTGTAGGTATCAAAAACGTTACCTTTAACGAACCCTATTTTCCGGGACACATACCCGATTTTCCCTTAATGCCTGGTGTATTAATGGTGGAAGCTATGGCACAGGTAGGAGGAATTATTTTAGTTCAACTTCCCGGTATGGAAGGTAAATTTTTCGCCTTTGCCGGTATCGATAAAGTTCGTTTTCGCCGTCCTGTTGTTCCCGGCGATCGCTTGATCATGACCGTAGAATTATTATCTTTAAAACAAAATCGCATAGCCAAAATGCAAGGTAAAGGGGAAGTGGATGGTGAACTAGCAGTTAAAGGAGAAATGATGTTTTCTTTAATTGAAAAATAAAATGGTTGTGTTAATTATTAATTGTTAATTGTTACCTAACTAATTGTCTTGAGCGATCTAATTCATCCTACAGCCATCATCCATACCGATGCCCAACTGCATCCAACAGTTCGAGTTGCCCCCTATGCGATTATCGGTGCAGGGGTGAAAATTGCTGCTAATACGACTATAGGTAGTCATGTAGTTATCGAAGGACTTACAGAAATTGGCGAAGACAATCAAATTTTTCCTGGGGCTGCTATTGGTTTAGAACCCCAAGATTTGAAATATCAGGGGGCTGCCAGCCGAGTAATTATCGGCGATCGCAATCGGATTCGCGAGTATGTCACGATTAATCGTGCTACAGATGAAGGAGAGGTAACTTCTTTAGGTAATGACAATCTATTGATGGCTTACAGCCACGTCGGTCACAATTGTGTCATTGAAGACAAAGTAATTATTGCTAACAGCGTTGCTATAGCTGGTCATGTCTCTATCGAATCTATGGCTACTATTAGCGGTGTCTTGGGCATTCATCAATTTGTCCATATCGGCAGAATGTCAATGGTAGGGGGCATGAGTCGGATCAGTCGAGATGTTCCCCCTTATATGTTAGTAGAAGGTAATCCCGCCAGAGTGCGATCGCTCAATTTTACAGGATTAAAAAGAAAAGGTTTGACTGCTACGGAAATTCAACAACTCAAACAAGCTTTTCGTCTGTTATATCGCGAACATCTACCTATTAATGACGCGATCGCCAAACTCGACTTACTCTCTGACAATCCACATATCAAACACCTTCAAGATTTTATCAGGCGATCAATTTCTACAACAGGAAGGGGAATTATTAGTCAGCGGTGATAATTTTTCTACCGAGTTTATTTGTGAGGTTTTTGACACAATTGCAGATTTAAATGAGAAAATAAAGAGCCACGTAAACCATAAGCTGTGAATATGAGTTTGAATTGGATTAGTCGCGCTCAACGTCTTGATTCCCTTCCACCTTATGTATTTGCTCGTTTAGACGAATTAAAAGCCCGTGCGAGGGAACAGGGATTAGATTTAATTGATTTAGGAATGGGGAATCCTGATGGTGCTGCACCGCAGCCAGTTATTGATGCGGCGATCGCAGCGTTACAACAGCCGCAAAATCACGGCTATCCTCCTTTTGAAGGTACTGCCAGTTTTCGTGCTTCTATTACCGATTGGTATCAACGCTGTTATGATGTTAAACTCAATCCCGACAGTGAAGCTTTACCGTTAATTGGTTCTAAAGAAGGTTTGGGACATTTAGCTTTAGCATATATCGATCCTGGAGATCTGATTCTTGTTCCCAGCCCTTCCTATCCCGCTCATTTTCGGGGTCCTTTGATTGCAGGGGGGGAAATCTATCCTTTAAATCTTACAGAAGAAAAAAATTGGCTGATCGATCTCGATGCCATACCAGAAGATGTGGCTAAAAGGGCGAAAATTCTATATTTCAACTATCCTAACAATCCCACGACAGCTACCGCACCGCGAGAATTTTTTGAAGAAATTGTTAAATTTGCCCGCCATTATTCAATTTTATTAGTTCATGACCTCTGTTATGCCGAATTAGCATTTGATGGCTATCAACCCACCTCTTTATTAGAAATATCGGGGGCGAAAGAAATTGGAGTGGAGTTTCACACCCTTTCTAAAACTTATAATATGGCGGGATGGCGCGTTGGTTTTGTAGTGGGTAATTCTCATATCATTCAGGGGTTGCGTACTTTAAAAACTAACTTAGATTACGGAATTTTTTCTGCCATTCAAAAAGCAGCAGAAACAGCATTACAGCTACCCGATAAATACATTCAAGACGTGCAGCAACGCTACAGTACCAGAAGGGATTTCTTAATTGAAGGTTTAGCAGAATTGGGCTGGAAGATTCCCCCTTCTAAGGCTACCATGTATCTCTGGGTCAAAACTCCTGTGGGCAAGGGTTCGACAGAATTCGCTTTGGAAGTTTTACAAAATACAGGAGTGGTGATTACCCCCGGTAATGCCTTTGGAGATGCGGGAGAAGGATATGTCAGAATTAGTTTGATTGCCGATCGCGATCGCTTGGGTGAAGTTTTACGCCGTTTTAAACAGGCAGATATTCGTTATTAGTCATTAGTCATTAGTCATTAGTTAATGTTCAATGTTCTTATCTGTTTTTAAGAATAATCAATTTAAGTTTGCTTGGTATTGGGAATTACTCACGGTTTTAATTCAACGTAATTTAAAAAGAAGATATCGAGGTTCTTTTCTAGGGGTGTATTGGTCACTTTTAAATCCATTGATTATGACAGTGGTTTATGCTGCTATTTTTGGACAAAATTTTATTGAACAACAATATTATGATTCAATTGAAGAATATTGTTTGGCAGCTTTTACTGGTCTTTTAGTTATTAATTTCTTCTCTTCTTCTACGGCTCAAGCTTTAGCTAGCATTGTGGAAAATGGCACAATTGTCAATAAGATTAAGTTGCCATTATTTGTTTTCCCCCTGTCTACTATTGGAGCAAATATTTTTCAGTTATCCATGGGGTCTTTTCCTTTATTATTACTAGTTACTTTAATTAATTCCCAAAGTTTTATCAGTACTCTGGCTCTACTATTACCTATATTTGCTTTGATTTTAGTGTGTTCTGGTGTAGGAATGTTAATGAGTTCGCTTTATGTGTTTTTCCGAGATTTATCATATTTTTATGAATTAATAACTTTCTTATTACTTTTTAGCTCTCCTATTTTTTATCCTAAAGATATTATTCCCCAAGTTATCCAAGACAATTTATTAATTTTCAATCCTTTATTACCAATAATCGAAAGCATTCGCCAAATTTCTTTATCGGGAACGATGCCAGATTTAACTTTAATTTTTCATTCCCTTTTAAGTGGTTCAATTGTAATTACTTTTGGCACTATTGCTTTTGTAATTTTACAACCTAAATTTATGGATTTACTCTAAAAAACCATGAAAGAAGCAATTAGATTAGAGCGAGTTTGTTTGTGGCGCAGAACTCAAGAAGAGTTTTCTTACGATCTCAAACGCACGATTCTTTCAGTTATTGAAGGTAAATATCGCCATCCAGCCAAAAATTTAGTTTTAGATAATATCGATCTAACTGTAGAACAAGGAAAAAAAATTGGTATTATTGGGGCAAATGGTTCGGGGAAATCAACCATACTCAAACTGATTTGCGGCATTTTAGAACCAACATCAGGAACGGTAAGAGTGAGAGGAAAAGTTGCACCTTTAATTGAATTAGGAGCGGGTTTTGACTCAGAATTATCAGTAACAGATAATATTATTCTTTATGGAGTTATGTTGGGTTATTCCCGACGGGAAATGCAACAAAGAGCCAAATTAATTTTAGAATTTGCCGAATTAGAAGAATATGCTTTAGTACCAGTCAAAGGATTGTCATCGGGAATGTCTGCTAGATTGGGATTTGCGATCGCTACGGATGTCAAACCAGAAATTTTAATCCTGGATGAAGTGCTATCTGTCGGAGATGTAAAATTTAAGAATAAATGCGCTCAAAGAATGGAAGAATTTTGGCAAGCACAGGTTACAGTTTTGTTAGTTTCTCACTCGATGGAATTAATTAAAGAAACTTGTCACCAAGCAATTTGGTTAGAAAAAGGGCGGATTAAATTAATTGGAAAAGCTGATGAAGTTGTTGATCGCTATTTAGCAAGTTTTAATAGCAACTGATTCTACCACAAACTATCAACTAGAAAATCATGGATCTGAACTTTGGGCGAGAAATATGTAACCATCTTTCAATAGCAGAATCACGAGAATGGTTGGTTACCAATGGTATTGGCGGCTATGCTTCAGGAACGATCGCGGGATTATCTACCAGAGGCTATCATGGGTTATTGATTGCTGCGCTTCAGCCTCCTGTAGCCAGAACTTTACTATTAAGTAAACTGGATGAAGTTGTTGAATACAATGAAGTTTTATACGATTTAGCTACTAACCGTTGGGGAGATGGTACTATTGCACCCCAGGGATATTTAAATATAGAAAGTTTTTATTTACAAGGAACAACTCCCGTTTGGAACTTTGCTTTGGCTGATGGATTATTAGAAAAGCGCATCTGGATGCAGCGCAAGGAAAATACTACTTACATTCGTTACAGTTATCTGCGAGGAAGTAATCCGATTACTTTATCTTGCAAAGCATTAGTTAACTATCGAGATCATCATGGAAATACTGAAGAGAGTTCCTTATTTTCTATCAGTAAATTAAAAGAAGATAGTTTAGAAATTAAAGCTTTTCCTGATACTATAAGTTTTTATTTGTCGGCGATCGCTTCACATAAGTCTCATAACTTTAGTTGGGAAATTAATAACATTTGGTATAAAAATTTTGCTTTAGCAATAGAAAAATATCGCGGATTAAACTATCTAGAAGATTGTCTTCATGCTGCCACAGGTAAAGTTACCTTGCAACCTGGAAATTCTTTAACTATTATTGCCAGTACAGAAGACATATACAGTACAAAGCAGTGGAAAAAGCGTAAGCAAACAGAGGAAAGCGAAAAAAAAATAAACAAGCGAGAGCAAAAATTAATTAGCCTCTTCCATTCTCAAAATAAACTGCAAAGTGCGCCAGAAGCGATAAAACAGTTAGTTTTAGCAGCCAACCAATTTATTGTAGATCGCCCGTTAGCCGATAACCCCAAAGGAAAAACCATTATTGCTGGTTATCCTTGGTTTACTGACTGGGGTAGAGATACCATGATTTCCTTACCCGGATTGACTATTGCTACAGGGCGTTATCAGGTAGCGAAAAATATTCTTCGCACTTTTGCTAAATATATAGACCGAGGAATGTTACCTAATGTATTTCCCGATGCGGGAGAAACTCCCCATTACAATACAGTAGATGCTACTTTATGGTATTTCGAAGCTATACGTGCTTATTATACCGCTACCAAAGATCGGAAATTTTTGGCTCAATTATTTCCCATATTAGTAGATATTATTGACTGGCACATCAAAGGCACTCACCACAATATTCATCTGGATGATGACGGTTTACTCTATGCTGGCGAGGCAGGAGTGCAGCTGACTTGGATGGATGCCAAAGTAGAGGATTGGGTAGTTACCCCCCGTATTGGTAAGCCTGTAGAAGTAAATGCCCTGTGGTATAACGCTTTAGTTTGTATGGATTACTTTTCGGGTAT
The DNA here is from genome assembly GCA_050330335.1 of Pleurocapsa sp. GTDB lineage: Bacteria > Cyanobacteriota > Cyanobacteriia > Cyanobacteriales > Xenococcaceae > Waterburya. The sequence goes on from JBHJNX010000036.1 coordinate 83,920, forward strand.
TTTGAAGCGATCTAGCCTGAAATATCGCCAAATGGCCCAGAAAACGCGATCGCATTTCTGCAAATTTTGGTACGAAGCAGGGGGTTATTGTTATGACGTAATTGACTCTCCTAATGGTAACGATCCCAGTTTTCGCCCCAATCAAATTTTTGCTGTGTCATTACCTTGTAGGGGCGGTTCGCAAACCGCCCTTACAGAATCGCTCCTACAACTACAGCAACAAAAAGCGGTTGTAGATTTAGTAGGACAAAAGTTACTTACATCCTACGGCTTGCGATCGCTGTCAACCGATGACTCTCATTATATCGGAATTTATGGGGGCGATCGACGACAACGGGATGCTGCTTATCATCAAGGTACTACTTGGGGTTGGTTAATTGGTCACTTTCTTCAAGCACACTTGCGAGTATATGAAAATCCCCAACTCGCCCGTAGTTTTCTCTTACCTCTATTCAATCACTTACAAGATGGTTGTATTGGTAGCGTTAGCGAAATTTTTGATGGAGATGTACCATTTACTCCTAGAGGTTGTTTTGCACAGGCGTGGAGTGTGGCGGAAGTATTAAGGGCGTGGCTGTTAACAGTAAACAGTAATCAGTAGGGGGCGAACGGACGTTCGCCCCCTACTTACTTATTAAATTGTGACATTAACCAAGTAGCTACTTCTGTATGATTGCTATTTCTGCTACGCTGTAATGCTTCTGTCAAAATTTTTATTGGTAATCCTGTTAACACTTGAGACTCAATAATTCTTTTGCTTCCTCCGTTTTCTATAGAAAAAGCAATTACTCTTACATTTTGTACGTCAACAATCCAATATTCTTTTATTCCCAAGTCTTCATATAATAGTCTTTTTTGTCCCAAATCATCAGATAAAGAAGTATTGGAAATTTCTATTACTAAATCTGGTGCGGGATATAGATCTAAGTCGATAATTCCTGTTCCGTAAGGAATAGCATCAGCGTTGCTTTTAGTATAACAAGATAAATCGGGCTGTATTTCTAAAGCGTTTGGTTTACGATAGCTACAATTATCTCTACAATTTAAAGGAATCTCATTTAGAGTAGCATACAGGTAAATTGCATGATTAATTATAGAATGGTCTAGAGAATGATCGTTACCAATAGGAGTCATTTCAATTTGGTATTTACCGCTGTAATAATAACTCTTAGTTTTTTCATAAATAGGATTCTCTATCTGTTTTAAATATTCATCCCAAGTAGCAGATACCCAACTATTGATAATTGATTGAGTAGGAGTAGTAACCATAATTAAGATTGGTTTTTAGAATTATTATATTCAATTTGCGATCGCTTTTTTTTCTTTACCTCATATTACTTATTAGCACTCATTGCTTGTGCTGCTAACCAAGAAGTAGTCCAGGCACTTTGAAAATTAAATCCGCCTGTTATGCCATCAATATCTAGAATTTCTCCTGCAAAATATAAGTTGGCACATTTTTTACTTTCCATAGTTTTAAAATTGATTTCTTTGAGGCTAATACCGCCACAGGTAACAAATTCTTCTTTAAATACACCTTTACCTGTAATTTGATATTCTCCCCCTACTAATTCACTAGCTAGTTTATTTAATTCTTGCTTGCTCAATTCAGTCCAAATTTTTGTTTCTTTAATACCTACATAAGTTACTAAACTCTGCCACAATCTTTTAGGTAAGTTAACAGGACAGTAACTGAATATTCTTTTCTTGGAAATATCTGCTTTAAGTTGCCATAAATATTGTTTTACTGTTTCTAAATTGTGTTCTGGTAGCCAATTAATTTGTAGGGTATCTCGATATTTATTATTAAATAAATTTCTTGCTCCCCAAGCAGATAATTTAAGAATTGCAGGGCCACTAACACCCCAGTGAGTAATTAAAATAGCACCAGTTTGTTCTAGTTTATGTTTTCCCGTTCCTAATCGAAGCAAAACGCGATCTACACTAATTCCTGCTAAACCTTCTAAACGACTATCTTTAATATTAAAAGTAAATAAAGAAGGGACAGGAGATTCTATTTTGTGTCCTAAATTTTTGGCCCAACGATAACCCAACGGATTGCTTCCTGTAGCAATTAATAAACGATCGCAGGATAACTTTTTACCGTTTTTTAATTCAATTTCAAAATTGTTTGGTCGATCATCAGAAAAATGATTGATTACTGATTTTACTCCTATACCAGTTAATAACCTTACTCCCGCTTGATTGGCAGCTTCTAACAAACAATTAATAATAGTTTCCGAACTATCGCTAACTGGAAACATTCGTCCGTCGGCTTCAGTTTTTAATTCAACCCCACGCTCTGCAAACCACTTTACCGTATCTTGAGGCTGAAAACGACTAAATGCCCCCCGTAAAGCTTTACCACCTCTAGGATAATTTTCTACCAAACTTACGGGATCGAAACAGTGATGGGTGACATTACATCTTCCACCACCCGATATGCGAACTTTAGCTAGGGGTTTACTTCCAGCTTCAATTAAAGTTACTCTAATGTTGGGACTGGCTTCTGCTAGGGCGATCGCACCAAAGAAACCTGCTGCACCACCCCCAATGGCGATCGCGTCTAAATAATTTTTACTCAATCTACTCAATCTGTACTAAAATCTTCTTGCGCTGCACCGCAGACTGGACAAACCCAATCCTTCGGTAAATCTTCAAATGCCGTACCAGGTTTGATTCCATTTTCAGGATCTCCTACTTCGGGGTCGTATTCGTAGCCACAAACCCCACAAACATAAACCTGGGTCGATGTACTCATAAGCCGACACCTAAATCTTCAGTTATTACTAATATTTTAAAAAATTTAGGGATTCACTATTCAAAATCTTCTAGTTTTTTTAATTCCCCAGATCAAACCAGAGATCACCGCAATAGGTAGCCAGATGGTAACTACTCCTCCCGGCAAAAAAGTCAGCAAACCAAAACCCCGCAATAAATATAAAACTATAAAAATCGATAGAGAGATAAAAAATATTTTTGATAACATCGTAATTGCCTAATCTTAGTTAAAGTAAATTTTGTTGTACCCACAATGCTGCTTGAGTACGATCGCGAACCTCTAACTTGCAGAATATATTAGATAAATAGTTGCGTACAGTACCTTCAGATAAGTGAAGTGACCGAGCAATTTCTTGGTTATTTTTTCCAGTTACTAATAATTTTAAAATACTTAATTCTCTTTCGCTAAATAAAGACTGGTAATCTACTTTTTTGCTTAATGGTTTAAGGTGAGAAAATACTTTTTGCGCTACTATAGCATCTAATTGAACTTGTCCACGATTTAAGGCTCTTACGGTGGTAATAACTTCAGTTGAAGAGGTACTTTTCAATAAATAACTTAATGCTCCCGCTTCTAAAGATTGCCAAACATATTCATCATTATCAAATGCAGTTAATACCAAAATTTTAATCCAGGGAAATCGTTGATGGATAATGCGAGTTGCTTCTACTCCATTACAAATTGGCATTCTTACATCCATTAAAACAATATCAGGTTGTAAAGATTCAGCTAAAGCGATCGCTTGTTTTCCATTATCAGCCTCTCCTACAATTTCTAAATCTGCTTCTAAAGATAAGAGAGAAGCTAATCCTTGACGAAACATTTCTTGGTCATCTGCTAATAAAAGTTTAATCATTTAGCATTGGTTATTGGTTATTGGTCATTGGTTATTGGTCATTGGTCATTTTTCACTGTTTTACTGGTATTTTTAATTGAATTCTCGTTCCCCGACTGGGGGTGGTATCTATTTTTAATTGACCGTTAATAATTTGCGATCGCTCGATCATACCTCGAATTCCCGAACCAGAATTTATTTTTCGGGGATTAAAGCCAATGCCGTTATCGGCTATTTCAATAATAATATTGCGATCGTTAGTTTGACTGTTAATTGTGACCAAATCTGCTTTACTATGTTTTTGGATGTTATACAGCGATTCTTTGATGATGCAATAAACTTGATAACTAGTTTTTAAAGGAATAGCAGTTAAATCTAATTGGATTTGGATTTTTACTAGATTATCTTTTTTAAATTGTTCTAATAAATCGTTTAAAGCTTTTGCTAAATTAAAGTTTTCGTGGCGAATTGTTGTAACAGTATTTCTGACTTCTGTTAAAGATTGATGGGCTAATTGTCGGGCATTTTTTAAAGCCTGCGTGGCTTTTTCTGAATTAATTCCATGTAATTTTTGAGCTAATTCTAGCTGTACGCCCAAAGTTGTTAAAGTATGTCCTAAAGAATCGTGAATATCGCGAGCAATACGATTTCTTTCCACAACTGTTGCTAAAACTTCTACTTCTTTAGCCAATCTTTCCGCCTTTTTTCTACTTTTAGCTTCTGCTAATAAAACAAACATCAATAGAGTTAAGAAGAAACTAATTGCTGTATATTCGGTAATGTAATCAAGTAAAGATTTTCCCAAAGGATCGAAAAGTTCTTGTGTACCATTAGTTTGAAAATATTCTCGATATTCCCTATAAAAGATTGGTATAATATGACCATAAATAGAAGCAGTTGTAATTCCCGTAATTATTATAGTTACAATAGCATCTCTACGGCTTAAGAAAAAACAGGCTTTTGTCAAGATATAAAACATTAAAATATCGAAATCAATTCCATAAAATAAAGCCAGATTAATTAAACTTAATTCTAAAGCAATATAAACTCGTCTTTGCCACAAGGGTCGATGGATAGGAAAGATACAACTGAGTAATAAAAAGACTAGGGAAAAAACAAGGTCTAATTGTAGTCGTTCTGGACGAATAAAATAAAAATTACCAAAGAAAAAAATAGAAGGAAATTTTGCCAAAATCAAAATCCATTCAATTAAACGCCATTGTACGTAAGGAGTTTGTAAATATTTTTTAAGGCAATTCATTGATATTTTTCAATAGCTAAATATCTTGAGTTGAGTTTTATGAATTTTAAATTAAACATGACATCTGTCATTAATTTTAATGACATTTTGCAGGTACGTTTAACTAAATATTTTCGTTAATCTGTTCGCAGTTAGTAATTTGCAACCTGAGAGAATAATTGTCATGGAAGACGAGCTAGTTAATAACGTATCTGAAGACTTAGCAATACAATTACAAACAGCATTAGAGCTAACAACAGAAGATGTCGGACTATTCGATATAGGCGTAACTGTTGGTGTTGTTACCCCAGATGGCAAGTGGACTGGTGCAAGTGGTTTTTCTAACTTAGAAACCTTGGCAGCAACTAACACTGAAGATTTATTCAATATTGGTAGTATCAGTAAATCCTATACTGCTGCGGTGATTCTCAAGCTACAAGAACAAGGCAAACTTAGTTTAGATGATACTTTAGGTGAATGGTTACCAGAAATTGCGGCTCAAATTCCTAATGGCGAAAATATTACCCTACGTCAACTGCTAAATGGTACGAGTGGTTTATTTGATTATCTTAATGGTGATCAGGAGTTTCTTTCTGACTTATTAGCTGACTATCTATCAGGAAGTACAAGAGATTGGCAACCAGAAGATTTACTTGCCTATGCTTTAGATAAACCTCTTTTTTCAGGAGGACGTTCGACAGATATTTGGACTTATCCTAATACCGGTAATGTTATCGCAGCATTAATTGCCGAAAAAGCAACAGGTCAACCATTTAAACAAATTCTCGCCACAGAAATTCTGCAACCTTTAGGGTTAGATAATACTTTTTTCACTACTGAAGATGTAGATCTAGAACAACGCGCCAGGGGTCACGACGATTATTTTACAGTAGATGGAGACTTAAAATCAGATGGTGTTCTTGAAGATTATAGCTTTATCAACACGGCATTGTTCTACGGTCCTGGTTCTATAGTTTCTAATGCCGAAGAAGTAGCCATATTTTTTAACTCCCTGGCTTCAGGGGAATTATTACAACCTGAATCTACCAGAGAAATATTGAACTATGTTCCTACAGGAGTCACAGAAGACGACCAATTTGGACTTGGTGTCTATCCCATTGAACTGGTTTGGGGTGAAGGCACAGCTATGGACGGTGGACTTCCTGGTTATAACTCTGACGTAAATTATTTTGTGAGCAGTGATACAACAATCTCGATTTTAGTCAATCAAAGTACCATCAAATCTGGTTTGGTTCAATTTGCTTTTAAAGCTTCAGTTGCCAACACTTTGGGACTAGGAGATACTAATGCCATTCACGGTACGGAAGAAAAGGACTATCTACAAGGAACAGTAGAAAATGAGGCAATCTATGGTGGGGACGGAAACGATCTAATTCTGGGCGATCGCGGCTCGGATATCTTAGATGGCGGTGAAGGTCGAGATGTTTTACACGGTGGCTGTGGAGATGATTTGTTGTTTGGTCGAGCAGGTAAAGATATTTTAAATGGCGATCAAGGAAATGACTTTCTCAATGGTGGCAGAGATCATGATCTTCTTTTAGGGGGTAGTGGTAACGATATACTGTTAGGCGGTAGAGGAAGTGATTCTCTATTTGGTGGAGGAGGCGACGACACTATTGATGGTGGTGCGGATAATGATTTAATTATCGATACCGAAGGTAATAATATTCTCTATGGTAATCAGGGTAAAGATACTCTAATTGCAGGTGAGGGTGAAGATATTCTTTACGGCGATAGGGGTAGCGATCGCCTGATTGCTGGTGCTGGTGATGACATACTATTTGGCGGTGAGGGAAATGACTATCTTGATGGAGGAAATGGTCACGATAGTTTAGTGGGAAATACAGGTGAAGATACTTTAGTTGGTGGTGCGGGTAACGATACTCTCTCAGGAGGAGACGGACGCGATCGCTTTATTCTCGATTTTAATGGAACAGATACAATCACGGATTTTGAAATTGGTCGAGATTGGTTGCAATTACCAGAGGCGATTCAATTTACTGACCTGCAAATTATTCAAGGACAAGAACAGGCAGAGAATGCCAACTATACTTTAATTGATTTTCAAGGGGAAACCCTAGCTATTTTAGATAACTTGACTGGGGAAAATTTGACTCAATCTGATTTTATTTAAAGCAATTTCCTGCTGTTTCTCTTCTCTATTGATTAATTTTCCCCGAAAAAAGCTGGGTAGACAAAAGCAAAAGCCGTCGAACTAAGAAGGGGAGTTCTATCTAATTCTTCAATTGCCGATCGCAGTTTCTAATCGTAAACGAGCGATTTTTTTTATTTCTATGAGAGCCTGTTGTTTTTCTTGTTCGGGGCTATTTTCTAAACGATTGATAAAAGCTTCTAAAATATTTTCTACAGTAAGATTTTTAACGGCAATAATCAAGGGAAAACCAAATTTATCTTTATAAGCCTGGTTTAGAGACTGAAAACGCTGGTATTCAGATTCGGATAGACGATCTAAACCTACTCTCGCTTGTTCTTGTACTGAAGCTTCTGCCATTTTGGTTTTACTACCTAGATCGGGATGAGCTTGAATTAATGCTAATTGTTCCGTTTCACTCAGGCGATCAACAATTGCAACCATAGACTGATATAAATCTTCGAGATTGCCAAAAGGTTTACTCAACCAAGCTTGTCGAGCGATCGCTGGTGTCTCTTCCCAGATTTCTCCCAAGATTGCGGTAAATTCCTCTTGAGACATTTGATTGAGTTGTGTAATTGTTAATTTAGTCATGAGTCATCGCCCGTACAGTCATCAGTTGTTAGAGGTTGTCTGAAAAATCTAAATTATAAAAATTAAAGATGATTTTTGTAGAAAATGTTACTGATAAACCCATATAATTACGCGACAATCAAGTTTTTTCTGTTTAACAATTTCATTTTCACAAGACCTATGAATTTTCTCAGGAGTATTAATATTCGAGGTTTAATCAATGCATTTAAACCTAAATGGAACATATATTTAGTTGTAATTATACTCGGTTTTATCTTACCCCAGATAGTTCTAGCACAAGAACCAGAAGCAGAAGCTACAGGCAGAATTCTTGGGTCAATTGACAGTATTTTTTCCCAGTTAGTAGCTGTTTTAAATACAGTTCTCTTTTTTGAAATTGCCAATTTCCCTTTAATTGTACTGTGGTTGATTGTCGGTTCGGTTTTTTTTACCTTGCGGATGGGATTTATTAATATTCGTGGTGTAAAACACGCCATCGATATTGTACGGGGTAAATACGACGACCCTCACGACGATGGAGAAGTATCTCACTTTCAGGCATTGGCAACGGCACTATCGGGAACAGTAGGTTTGGGGAACATTGCTGGTGTAGCGATCGCCGTACAAACTGGAGGACCTGGTGCGGTACTGTGGATGACTTTGGGCGGTTTTTTTGGGATGTCTAGTAAATTTACCGAATGTAGCCTGGCGCAGAAATACCGACGAGTCAGACCGGATGGTTCGGTAGCTGGAGGTCCGATGTATTATATCTCCCGTCCTCTTTCGGACATGGGTTTGCAGCCTTTGGGTAAAGGGTTAGCAGTGTTATTTGCCATTCTCTGTATTGGAGGGTCTTTTGGCGGTGGCAATATGTTTCAGGCGAACCAATCTTATGTAGCGGTAGCTAATGTTCTCCCCGGCATTCCTAACTGGCTGTTCGGGATAGTTGTTGCTGCGTTAGTGGGAGTAGTAATTATTGGCGGGATTAGCCGCATTGCTTCGGTTACAGATAAAATTGTACCGCTAATGGCAGTTTTATACGTTGCTGCCTGCTTGTGGATCATTTTAAGTAATATAACTCAAGTACCTGGAGCGATCGCTACTATCTTTGGTGAAGCATTTTCCCCTCAAGCCGTGGGTGGTGGCATTATTGGGGTTATGGTACAGGGAATTAGACGCAGTGCCTTTTCTAACGAAGCAGGAGTCGGCTCGGCAGCGATCGCTCATTCTGCTGCCCGTACTGATGAACCTCTCCGAGAAGGGATTGTGGCCTTATTAGAGCCTTTAATCGATACCATTATCATCTGTAACATGACGTCTTTGGTCATCGTCATTACTGGAACTTATCTTGATAGTTCGGTAGGGGACGGAGTTTTGTTAACTACTCGTTCTTTTGCTACGGTTGCGGGCTGGTTTCCTTCCCTTTTGGCAATTGCAGTAGCGTTATTTGCTTTCTCCACCATGATTTCTTGGAGCTATTATGGGGAGAGAGCTTGGGAATATTTATTTGGTAATAGCACCATTCTAATTTATAAAGCTCTATTTGTCTTTTTTGTCTTTGTTGGTTCGGTAGTCAATTTAGGGGCAGTTGTAGATTTTAGTGACATGATGATTTTGGCAATGTCCATCCCCAATTTAATTGGTTGTTATTTGTTATCGGGAATGTTAGTTCGAGAATTAAAAGATTATATGGATCGTCTAAATTCAGGACAAATGCCTACTTATGATGATGAAGTCGCTCGTCGTTCCAGCAAAGAGGAAATAACTTCTTAATAGTCATCAGTCATTAATCATTAATCATTGGTTGTTTATTTATGAGTTTATTTGCTAAAAACCGCGTTTTATTTCCTACTGACTTTTCTGAACTCGCTGACTCGGCACAAGCCAAAACCCTAGAATTTGTAGAAAATCCTAGTAATCTTTATATTGTCCACGTATTGCCTCCTCTATCTGCTTTTGAGCCTGGAGTAGTTTGGGAAACCCTCAACAATCGAACCCGCACGGAAAATGTGGAAAAAACCTTTGATAATCGGTTTAATACTTCAGAATATCAACAAGTTAATTTTGAGGTTTTATTCGGGGATACCAGTAAAAAAATCGTCGAATATGCCAAGGAAAAAGATATTGAGCTAATTGTCATTCCCGCTCACGGACACAGTGGTTTAGACCGCTTTTTATTAGGTTCGGTAACAGAAAGAGTAGTTCGCTTTGCTCATTGTCCTGTATATGTATGGCGATCGCCACAAGGGTAATTATTACTGCTGTTTGCTAGCTTTTGCCTTATAAGCTGCCCAGCCTCCAAGATCAGAAATATCGGGCCAATTATACTTCTCTACCAACTCTTGGGGATAAAGCATGGCGATCGCAACTTCTCCTCCTTCTAGGTTTACGGTATGGGGATACATATGAGGAGGTTCGTTGGCTAATAAATATTCATATTGTTCTGTAGTCATTTCATAAATTTCCCCAGGAATACTGATTCCGCCAGATTCTACCGCATAAATAGCAGGATGCCAGCCGTTTTCGGCCGCATGAAGGCGATATTGAGCAAGAGTTTTGCTGGTTTTGGTAAATTTAGCCGATTGAAGATTCTGATGATCTGGTTGTCCTTTCAAAGCCGATCCACAGATAAAAACGTGCTTGATACCTATTTCTGTTGTTGTCATAGTCTTATTTAGATTTTCGAGTTAATATTATTGATATTCTCTAGCTCTTTGGCAACTCTGGCTTGACTGGCAATTAAATGTTCTTGAATCGCTTGTTGGGCTAAATCGGAGTTTCGTTGAGCGATCGCTTCATAAATCTGTCGGTGTTCTAAGCGAATTTCTAACACTTTGGGATTGTGTTGGGTAGTCTGCAATCTCAGCAATGCCATTTTGTCAAAAACTTGTTCTAATAAATTTAACAACCATTGATTACCAGAACTTTCTGCTATCAGGCGATGAAATTGATAATCTAACTCTAATAGTTCGAGACTGTTTTTATTGGATTTAATTGAATTGGATGCTGTGAGTTTTTCTGCCAGAACTACATATTGTTCTAATTGTTGTAATTGTTGGGAATCGATGGAATCGCAAGCATTTATCACTGAAACTCGTTCTAAAGCAATACGACAATCATAAAGCTGGAGTGCATCTTTAATCGATAATGTAGCCACCTTAAAACCGCCATTAGGATTGGAAACAACTAATTTTTCTCGTTGTAGTTGACCGATGGCTTCGCGAATTGGAGTACGACTAACTTGTAATCGTTCGGCTAATTTAGTTTCAACTATTCGTTCTCCTGAAGCTAAATCGCCTCTCAAAATAATTATTCTCAGTGCTTGATACACTTGTTCTCTTAAGGATTTATTTCGTTGAATAGCAATCATAGTTTGGGCTAAAACTCATAGAAAACGATGAGAGGAACGATTAAATTATGAATGTTTATCTTAGTCTTAGTTACAAATTTCAAAAAATTTATGGAAAATAATGTCTGAGATGTTTACTAAAATTATGATTTAAACAAACTAATCACCAACCTCCAATGTTTTTGAGCGGCTTCCACCAACGGTCACGCGCTGCGAGTGACTTAGGATTTTATGAATACAGTATACATAATATAGTAGCTTCAAATTTGGCAAATGTACCTTTAACCAAAGTCCGCTAGCTCCATTTTAACTAATTGTATATTTTGTTACATAAAAAAATTATTGCTAATAAATCTCAATTTTTTATTTATTTAATGCTGACAAGTAAGTCACTTGGCGATCGCTTGGAAAACACTAATACTGCAAAACAATGAGCCATAAAATAAAAGATTTGCAAACCTTAGAGTGAACGTTACTCTACCGTGGTCACAATATAACAAGTACAGTTACTTATTAGTATTACTTATTATTTTTGGTTTTAATCCTTATTTATTTAAATATAAAAGAGAATTACTTTCAATTATTTAATTTATGCTGTAAGGTTAGTTATGAACTTATTGAATTTTATTCTCAATTAGCTTAATAGCGATCGCTCGGTCATCGATAGCTTGAACTCAACCCCAATTAGTTATGAACCATTGTCTTTGTTGCACGGATAAACTATTGCGTCACATCCAAGGAAGTGAGACTTATTGGTTTTGTCTTCAATGCCGACAGAAAATGCCTCAAACCCAGAAAAAATATACCAAAGGGGTTTTTAATTTGGGAAAAGACGGCAAAACTGCAACCGTAGCCAAAGCAATTCCCAAAAAACTGAGTAGTAAACATGAATTCAACTTTTAAAAGTTTAGGAGTTCTCCTCTCCTAATAGACGGAGAAAGTTACTGAATTAAGTGAGCCAATACATTAGTTAACTTTCTCCTTTCCTTATTTATTTAAAATTTAAATTAGAAAATTCCCCTAAGTCAAAATGTCTCACCAAATAGAAGCAGTCTGGATAGATGCCAACCCTAGTTTCAAACGATTTAATCATAAAATAGTGAATTATTTATCCCAAAAAACAGCAATTGCTTATTGGGAATATCATCAAGATTCAGATGAAACTACAGGCTTAGATATAGCATTAGTTTTATTACAAGATTATCTAAAATCCGTACCTCATACTGTTAACTTAATCGGTCACAGTACTGGAGGATTATTAGCATTATTGTACGCTAGAAAATATCCTCACAAAGTAAAATCCTTAAGCTTATTAGGAGTAGGTTGTTATCCAGCCATAGATTGGCAAGCTCACTATTATGCCATGAGAAAACTGTTACCTTGCAGTCAAGAAATAATTTTAACCAGAATGGTACAAAGACTATTTGGTTATCAGAATCAATATAATACTAAAGGTTTAATTGAAGTTCTCAAACAAGATTTAAATACATCACCTTCGGCTCATTCTCTCTATCAAGAATTTACAGTTGTACCTGGAGGAGTATCCATGCCGCTAATGATTTGTGGCAGTGAAAATGACGAAATTATTGATCGCCATACTTTAGCTGGTTGGTTGAAATATTCTAAACCAGAAGATGTTTTATGGAAGTGTCCTCAAGGACATCACTTTTTTCATTACTTTTTTCCTCAAAATGTCAGCCAACAAGTTATTAAATTTTGGCAACAAATACCTCAAACAACTAATAGTAATACTTCTGAATTAGTCGTTTCTCAGCCATGCAGTTAAACAGTAAATCAATGAATAAATTATTAAAAAACAATCGCAAAAATTCTACTCCTCAGTGGCAACTAGATAAAATGAAAACTATTATTAGCGATCGCTGGGAGGAAGTTTGGCAAAGTGTTAATTATCGTAGCAAGCAAGAGCAAAGTTGAGAATACTATAATTTGGGTGGGAGATTGTAAAATCTGTCCATCTACTTACTTCAATTAACTACAGCTATTGATATGTCGGAGCTTCCTGTATTAAATACCGAAACTATTTGGTCAATTTTAAATGAAGAAATTGATGATACCACTGTCAATCAATTAGTTTGGTACTATTTAGGATATCGCTATGACGAATCTAATCAAAGTTGGGATAATACTCAAGTAGCCTCAGATTGGCAAGAAGAATATCCCGAACCTCCAGATTTTATTGCTAACAGACCACCTACAGTTAAATTAACTCGTTCGATTCCAAAAGAAAATAAACAATTGCTCAAAGAAAAATTGGGTTTTAAAGGTTACAAAATTGGTGAATTTGGTCCCAGACAAACTCGTCGTGCCACAGCCGCTAACTGGTTACTCAACTATATGTCTTTACAGGGAAAAGTGTAAAACCTGACTGCTTGACAGAAGGATTTCAACTACCCCACCTTTTTAGCTAACATACTATCAATGCTTAATGCTCCCGCTCCTGCATAAATCGTCATTAACAAACCACCAATCAAACCTATATTTTTCAAAAATCCATTAATATCGCTAGCTGGATTGTGAAATACTATAGTTGCGGGAATTAAAAAGATAATTAGTAATATCGAACCAATAGTTACTTTATAACCCAAAAGTAAAGACAGACCTCCTAATAATTGAAATGCAATGGTAAAAATTAACAATACTTCAGGAATAGGTAAACCCTGACCTGCCATCATTTCTACTGTGGAACTATAGCCGATAAGATGACTAATACCTGCTTTGAGAAAAATTAAACATAAACATATACGTGCAGCTAAAGGAAGATATTTCATAATTCAATTAATTCAATAATTACGATTATTTAAATAACTTGATTAATTTTAACTGACCTCTGTTGAGGATTGAATAATTGACGTACATTTCGTTCTCCAGTTAAATAATCACGAATCCAACTACCCAAAACCAAACAGCGATTGGATATACCAGGTAAATAATAAAGATGAATTGTCAACCAGAGCAACCAAGCAATAAAACCCTTGAGGGGTAATCGTCCCAAAAGATAGGCAACACCGCTATTGCGAGCAATTATGGCTGCTTTCCCTTTATTAAAGTAATTAAATGGTTGGGTAGGCAATCCCCGTAGTTGTCGTCGCAGATTTTGGGCTACTGCTGTCCCCTGTTGTAAGGCTTCTGGGGCAATACCTAATAACGGTTCACCATTTTGTTTGACAAACGCCACATCCCCCACTGCATAAACTTCAGGATAGTCGGGTAACTGCAAGAGAGAATTAACTCGAATTTTATCTTTTTTGGCTGTGGGTATTTCTTCGGTTGGTTGGGGATATTCGGCTGCTACGCCCGCCGTCCAGATAATAGTTGCTGTTTCTAACATTGTGCCATCATCTAACTCAATTGCCCCAGGCATGACATTACTAACGCGAGATTGAAAATGTATTTTAACCCCGCGACGACGTAGCTGTTTGCTAGTATAGTCGCTTAAATTTGGAGGATAATTAGCCAGCAATTTCTTACCCGAATGAATCAAAATTACTCTAACTTCTCGCGAGTCAATGGTGGGATAGTCTCTAGCCAGAGTAACTTGCACCCACTCAATTATCGAACCTGCTAATTCTACTCCCGTTGCCCCACCACCTACAATAGCAATAGTTAATAGTTGCATTTTGCGTTCTACATCTCTGCAAATGCTCACCCGTTCAAAATTCCCAATCAGACGATCGCGTATGGCGATCGCATCTTCTACAGTTCTCATTGGTAAGGTATATTGAGGCGCGCCATCTACACCCAGGAATTGAGTCTGACTCCCTGTAGCTACAACTAAGTAGTCATAAGCTAGATCCATCACTTCAGTAGTAACGATTTTTGCCTCAAAATCTACCTTTTGTACTTCTGCTTGCAAAAAACGAGTGTTTCTGAGCGATCGCACGTATTTCCGTAAAGGATAGGCGATCGCGTCGGGGGCAATAAAACCAGTTGCTACCTGATACAGTAGAGGAATAAAGGTATGATAATTATTGCGATCAATTAAAATAATTTCTGCGTTGACCCCAGCTAATTTACGAATGACTCTCAGTCCCGCAAAGCCAGCACCAACCACAACTATTTTAGGTTTTTTAACTAACACTTTCTGAAATTACTTAAAATTAAAGAGCTTGAGCGGTAGGACGGACTAAAATCTCATTAATATCCACTTCTGGTGGTTGTTCGATCGCAAAGGCGATCGCTTTAGCTATAGCATCAGGCGCGATCGCATCTTGATAAACTTGGGCTATATTTTCTGAAGCATCGGGGTCTTTAATTGAGTCGGTAAGTTCTGTAGCCACTGCGCCGGGAGAGATAATCGTACAGCGAATATCGCCACCAACTTCTTGACGTAATCCTTCAGAAATGGCTCGCACCGCGAATTTAGTCCCACAATAAACCGCACCACTAGGAAACACTGTGTGACCTGCTACAGAAGAAATATTAATTATATGACCGCTTTTCGCCGATTGCATATGGGGTAAAACCGAGGCAATACTGTATAGCACCCCTTTGATATTGACATCGATAGTAGTCTCCCATTCATCGACTCTCAACTTATCGAGACGAGAAAGGGGCATTAAACCAGCATTATTAATCGCAATATCGATTTTACCGTAGGTATCTAGAGTTTTTTGCGCCAGGGCTGCTACTTCTTCCGGTTTAGTAACGTCAACAGTCTTATAAGCAGCGATTCCCCCCACCCGTTCGATTTTACTTACCAAATCCTTGAGGCGTTTTTCCCTACGGGCAGCCAACATTAATTTTACACCGCGATCGCCCAACAGTTTGGCAGTAGCTTCCCCAATTCCACTACTGGCACCAGTAATAATTGCGACTTTTCCCGCCATATTGTCTGTCATAATCTTGATTACTCCAATTTTTCAATTTATCTTTAGTTGTTGTGATCAGCGAGACTCAAATTAAAATTAACTTTTGCAAAGTATAGAGGAGATAACTGGGGCAATACCTCCTACAAAGGTTAGAGATTAGTAGGTTATACTTGTAGACGATACAACCATTTAGTAATACAGTAAATAATTAATTTTATGTCCAGTCAAGCAACTAGCAAATCTTTTCTTCAAGTTAATCAGTCCGACGAGTGTCCAATAGCTCAACTTTCCCCTGCTGCCTTAAGCTTGATGGCTAACTTTTTCAAAGTTCTCTCTGAAGTCAGTCGTCTGCAAATTGTTTGTAGCTTGAAAACTGGTGCTAAAAATGTCAGTGAAATTGTTGAAGAAACAGGTTTAGGACAAGCTAACGTTTCCAAACATTTAAATATGCTAACCAAAGCTGGGATCGTAGCTCGCCAACAAAAGGGAATTTGCGTATATTATCAAATTGCCAATCCCTTCTTATTTGAATTATGCGATTTAGTGTGTGATGCACTATCGGCTCAGTTTAAGCAGCAAAACCAACAGTTACAAATGTTGAAAACTCTCCGTCAAGAAACTCACTAAAGATATTCTTCCCAATCATTGAAGAGTCGCAAAATTATCCAGCTAATTACAGAGCCGATTAAACTGAGAATCCATAAACCACAACCAGCCGCAATCCCCAATGTAGCAGATACCCAAATAGCGGCGGCAGAAGTCAAACCCTTGATTTTAGATTCCCGTAAAATTGTTCCACCACCGATAAAACCAACACCAGTAATCACCCCCGAAATAATACGTCCTAAAACATTTAAATTTTGCTGTGCTGCACCAATTTGAATTGGCACGAGTACCAGTAATGCCGAACCAAAACTAACTAACATATTAGTTCTCAAACCTGCTGGCTTGCTTTTAGTTTCCCTTTCCAAACCAATGATCGCACCAACTAATAAGGCAATGCTCAGGCGCAAGGACACACTCTGCCAGCTAATAGGAGCAAAAGACAATTGTGATTCAGCCTCTGTAAATAATAAGTAGTATTATCTTCAAACCGTAAACAGTAAAAATCTATAAAAAGATAGAAATTAATTATCCAATAATAAGATTTGATAGTTAATAGGCTCAAACTTTGTTTAACACTTAACACACAAATTAACCAATCTCATTTTCTAACCAAATCATGAAAAAAATATGTTCTAAAAATATTCAACGTCAGATAACCAGCTTAATACCCATTATTGAGCTTTGTATGACTCTAAGATCACAAGTCGAGCAGACAAACAATAAATTAAATATTTTGCCTGAAGAACTGGAAAAATTACGCAAAAAAGCCAATTTTCTTAAGTTAAAATCAGGGCAAAAACCTTCAAAATCTTGGCAATCAGAGCTACAACAAACAGAATTTGAATTAGATTCCCTAGTAGATGATTTAGATAGAGTATTAATCGATCTTGTGAGTTTTGATGGCAAGATTAAAAATATCATTGCTCTCAAAGAAAGACTAGAAGCTATCCAAGAAGAACGAATCGATGGCTTGACTCCAGAAAGAATTTACAAATTATTAGAAAAACAAAGAGTGGGATCGCCACAAGCCGATAATAATAGTAGAGGGTTAGCCAAACATACTAATAATTATCGGCAAAAATTAATCGCTCTAGGTAATATATTTCGCCGTCCCAAGATTGCAGTAAGTATTGCCATTCTTGCTAGTTTATCTCTAGGTTGGATAGCAGGTTATCATTCATCGATGACTAATGTTCGCTTAAATAACGATAAAGCCATTGAAGCTATGCAAGAATCCAACAATTCTGCTGTTAATCTTTAAACTTCAACTCAAACAGAAGGAGTCCCCCGCTCTACCTGTACCCAGGCGATCGCTTTGGGTTGCCAAAGCCAGCTAAAAAACTATAAATTTTAGTAAAAATTAACTTTTAAAACAAAATGCTGGCTAAAATTGGTTTTAGTTTTCTGTGGATTGTTTTTTGCGTTTACGCTTTTATTTTTGCGCCTCCGAATCAACCTCACACTTTAGGTTTAATTATCGATCTCGCTTCGGGTAACTGGGATGGGATAAATCCTCTAGTTGTCGCCTTATTTAATGTCATGGGGGTTTTACCCGCTATTTATGCTTGTTTCTTGTTATTTGATGGTAAGGGACAAAAAATTGCCGCTTTTCCTTTTCTAGCTGCTTCTTTTGGTCTGGGAGCATTTGCCATTCTTCCCTATTTGGCTCTACGTCAAGCAAATCCCGATTGGAAAGCCGAAAAAAACCTCTTGTTGAAAATTTTAGACTCTCGTGGGACTGGTTTATTATTGGCATTGACAACCATAGTTTTGATCTCATTGGGTCTTGTTTTCGGAGATTGGTCGGATTTTTGGAGGCAATTTCAAAGCGATCGCTTTATTCAAGTCATGAGTCTGGATTTTTGTCTGTTATGTCTCTTATTTCCTGCTGTGGTGCGAGACGATTTAAACCGCAGGGGAATCGATAATTCTGCTATATTTACCGCGATCGCTTTTGTCCCTTTATTGGGAACTTTGGTTTATTTGTGCTTCCGTCCCCCTTTGAAGACGATCGCTTGATCACTGTCTTATAAGAAAATATTAATCTAACTTTAGAGAGACAGAAATAAATCCCTTCAATTGTTTAAATAGAGGAGAAGGTAATTAAATTGGGAAAATTATGGCCGCAGGGATGATGATTGACGGGAAATGGACGAATCAAGCCTACAAACAGGATGAAAAAGGGCGTTTTCAACGCAATTCTACCACTTTTCGTCACCGCATTACTGCCGATGGTTCGAGTGGTTTTCCTGCTGTTACCAATCGCTATCATCTTTATGTATCTTACGCCTGTCCTTGGGCGCACCGCACTTTAATTATGCGTCAACTTAAGGGATTAACTGATGCCATCAGTATTTCGGTAGTAAATCCTTTGATGGGGTCAGATGGTTGGCAATTTTCTGATTTTCCAGGAACGATTCCCGATACAGTAAATCATGCAGAATATTTAAGAGAAGTATACGCGATCGCCGAGAAAAATTATACAGGACGGGTAACAGTACCGATATTGTGGGATAAACAAACCGCTACGATTGTCAATAATGAATCTCGTGAAATTATTCGGATGTTCGATACCGAATTTAATCAAATTGCCACTAATGACTTTGATTTATATCCTGAAGAGTTACAAGATAAGATAGATAGAGCGATCAACGAGATTTACAATCCGATCAATAACGGTGTTTATCGGGCGGGATTTGCCAAGTCTCAGGAGGCCTACGAAGAAGCTGTCACAGAACTATTTGCAGCATTGGAATACTGGGAAGGTATCCTCGACAGACAGACTTATCTCTGTGGCGATCGCCTGACAGAAGCGGATATCTGTATGTTTACTACCCTGTTGCGTTTTGATGCGGTTTATTACGTTCACTTTAAATGCAATCTACGGCATATTTGGGATTATCCCAATCTCTGGAACTATCTCAAAAAAATTTATCAGTATCCTGGAGTTAAAAACACCTGCAATTTAGAACATATTAAGCTACATTACTATCAAAGCCATCCTCAGATTAATCCCAGTGGAATTGTTCCCAAAGGACCCCTAATAGATTTAGAATAATTACCCGAAAAAATGATTTAGCTACAGGTCATAAGCAAAATTATAAACTATGCTATATGATAGATGAGCCAGGAGGTAATTTAAGGAGGAATATATCTAACGAATGAAAAAAATGGGAACTCATTTGGTAGTCGATGCTTGGGAAGTACCAGCTGAAATACTCAACGATCCTGAAGCTATTCGCACTGCATTAATAGAGGCGATCGCCGCAGGTCAGGCTACTTTAATCGATCTATGCGTACATCAATTTAGTCCTCATGGGGTAACTGCTACCGCTACGTTGGCCGAATCTCATATTGCCATACATACCTGGCCCGAATACGGTTATTTTGCAGCAGATTTGTTTTTTTGCGGTCAAGGTCAGCCTCGGATAGCTATGGAAGTTTTGCAGCACAAACTGCAAGCAGGACAAGTTACACTCAAACAGATCGAGCGAGGATTTCCTCAAAGTAATCTTCAACAGCAGCAAGATTTTCTAGTGTTGACGGCAGATTAAAGGGCTATCATAAACATTTAAACAAATATAGTCATATATAATCATATCTAGTAAAATAGCGTGTAATATATGACTACATTTTTAATAACTATTCTCGCGATTAATTTATAGCAGTCGAAGCAAAGGTTAAGACAATTGATATTCGATGGTAACTAGCATTCCCGACTGTAGGGGACTGTCTAATCTAAGATAACCTAAACCAAAGCGAGCGCTCCTAACTCTTCCTGATTCATATCCTACTAAATCTCCCAAGTCTTCCATGTCGTGAACGTCCAAACCCAACAGATGTCCGATTCCGTGAGGAAAAAATAAAGCATGGGCATCCATTGCAACTAAATCTTCAGGATTACCTCTTAAAATTCCCAAATTCACCAATCCTTCGGCGATAGTCTGGGCTGCCAATAAATGAATCTCTCGATACTCTACACCGGGGCGCATTTGGGCGATGCAACCATCGTGAGCGGCTAATACCACCTGATAAACATCTCTTTGTGCAGAAGAAAATTGACCTGAAACTGGCCAAGTACGAGTAAGATCAGATGCCCAACCGCTAGGAGTTTCTGCCCCTACATCCGCTAATAATAAGTCCTGCTGACACTGTTGCTGATAGGTTTTATTTCTTCTAGTTCTTAAACTAACAGCTAACTCCCCATCTAACTTTATCCTTTACCCTTTATCCTTTATGAATCCCGCCTACTGGTCTATAGATAAGTTACCTGGGTTGAAACCATCAGAACAAGATTTACTCAAAGCTCATGGAATTACCAACACCCAACAGTTGCTAGTAAAAGCTAGGAATTTGCAAGCACAAGAACATTTAGCAATTCAGTTAAAACTAAAGCTCAATTATGTCAAAAAGTGGGCGGCTTTGGCAGATTTAGCCCGCGTTCCTAGCGTTGGTTGCCAGTATTGCGGGCTATTGTTGCATTCGGGAATTATTTCTGTCTCTCAGTTAGCAGTAACTCCTTTCCACCGCTTGCATCGCCAAATTTTACGCTTACAAGTAGCAACTTTATCCAGGAAAGATTTAGCTCCTGCTGTTAAGGATGTCAAACAGTGGGTGGAAGAAGCCAAGTTGCTGGTTAATTAACTTGAGACAAAAAAAGACGAATCGGGTAAGGTTAATACCTAAGCTTCGCTACAAATGTGATATTTTGGATACTATCAACTAAAAAATTAATAGTTACGCGAGAAGCTATCATCACGACGATAGTTACTACTTCTATTTTCACGAGGTCGAGCTTTATTAACCCTTAACTCTCGTCCCATCCATTCTGCACCATCTAAGCTTTCAATAGCTTTAGCTTCTTCGTCTTCACTTCCCATTTCTACAAAACCGAACCCTCTGGGGCGACCGGTTTCACGATCTGATGGTAAAGAAACCCGAGATACAGTACCGTATTCTGCAAATACAGTGGAGAGGTCTTCTTTCGTTACCTCATAGGAAAGGTTTCCAACATAGATTGACATTAATTGTCTCCTTTAAACAAAATTAAATTCCGAGATAAATATTTCGGAAACAAGCTTGCCAATCTATAAGTAGCCAAATGGTCATGACAAATTGAAACAAACACGCTTACCGAATCGAAATCTCTTTTTCTAGTAGGTTAACACAGCAATCTAGAAACGAAGAATGAGAAGATTGAAAACAATGTTAAAAAATACAAAAATAGATAATAACTATACTAAGCAATAGCCTAGAAACCGATCAAGCTAAATGTAAATTCAATCACACTTAACATATACGACTGGGGGAAAATAGATGACAACCAATGGAGTAAAGCACAATGAATTACGTCAATTAGTGCGATCGCAATTAGAATTACTCCTGGAACGTGGTAATCTAGCAGGAGCCAAAGCCCTTTTAGTTCCCGTACAGTCAGTAGATATTGCAGAAGCGATTGAAGGTTTACCCGAATCGATGCAGGTAATTGCCTTTCGTCTGTTATCTAAAGCTGAGGCGATCGAAGTTTATGAATATTTAAATTCTGATGTTCAAAAGGCTTTAATTGAAGAATTTAAACGTCAAGAAGTATTAGATATTGTCGATAAAATGTCTCCTGACGATCGCGCCAGAATGTTTGATGAACTTCCCGCTAAAGTGGTTCGTCGTTTACTGGCGCAACTGAGTCCCAAAGAACGAGAAGCTACCGCTATTTTACTTGGTTACGAAGAAGATACCGCCGGGCGCATCATGACCCCAGAGTATATTTCTTTAAAAGAAAGTTTAACTGTCAGTCAAACTTTAGAGAGAATTCGCAGTCTGGCTAATGCCTCGGAAGTAGTTTACTATCTCTATGTGACTAATGCTTCGCGTCAGTTAACCGGGGTAGTTTCTTTACGAGATTTGGTGGTTTCTCCCCCCGATCGCATTTTGGGAGATATTATGACTCGTGATGTGGTTTTCGTTCATACTGATACCGACGGCGAAGAAGTCGCCCGTACCATTCAGCGTTACGATCTATTGGCTATCCCAGTCGTAGATCGAGAAGACAGATTAGTTGGAGTCGTTACTGTAGATGACATTATCGATATTATCGAACAAGAAGCCACCGAAGATATTTATGCGTTAGGTGGGGTACAATCTGACAAAGATAATTACTTTCAAACCAATTTGCTGACAGTGGCTCGTCGCCGCGTGGTTTGGTTATTTGTCTTATTGCTTACCAATACATTTACTGGGGCGATTATTCGTTCTCAAGAAGATATACTACAACAAGTTGTTGTTTTGGCTGCTTTTATTCCTTTGTTAACTGGCACTGGGGGTAATGTGGGGGCGCAATCTTCTACCGTGGTCATTCGCGGTTTAAATACCGAAGAAATTAAAAATATGGGGGCGGGAAAGGTAGTATTTCGTGAGGCATTAGCAGGAATTTTATTGGGTTTAATTTTAGGTATCATGGCAACTGTCTGGGCATACTTGTTGCAGGGAAATTTAGCCGTTGCTTTATCAGTAGGAATTAGTTTAGTGGCGATCGCTCTTATAGCTTCTGTAGCAGGTTCGGCTTTGCCTTTTGCCTTTCGTTCTTTAGGACTAGATCCCGCCCTGATGTCCGCACCTTTTATTACTACTGCGGTGGATGTTTTAGGAGTATTAATTTATTTTCAAATTGCCAGAACAATTTTAAATCTCTAGCAATTAGTTACGTAATTTTTAAAATAGACTTAATTGTTCGCTAAATTGAGAACAGTTTTTTCTAAGATTTTGTTTGGGTCTATAGTTAGCAATAAATAATTCTTTTCCTTTAGCTGCACTATTTTGTTTATAATTATTCATTCCATATTGTACTTCCCAATCATATATATTGGCGTATTCAAAATTAGCTCTAATTTCTGAACAATCATCATAAGTAATCAACCAAGGACTAGAAGATTGTTTCATTAATTTACTAAATTTTTGATGGTCAAAGTTAGCGTGTAAATTACCATTTTTGCCATAGAGTCGGGATTTGGTAGCAGTTAAGTAAGGAGGGTCTAAAAATAAGAAAGTATTTTTATGTTCGGGGTTGAGTAAATAGCTATAATCTAAATTGGTAATTTTGACATCTGATAAAATATATTCTAATTTTTCTAGCCGTTCTATAGAAGATTCGGTAAATCTTTGCTGAAAAGCTTGTTGAGAAAAACCGCCAGATTCTACCGTACCCGAAAAGGTAATTCTGTTTAACACAAAAAAGCGAACCGCGCGATCGCCTGGAGATAATTCATCAACAGATACTTGAGTTAATTCGTTAAACAGCTGTTTACCATCGAGATAAGTTTTTTTAATATCAAATATTTCCTTGATCAGTTTTTCTAAATCACTTTGTGCAATTTTCCAAAACAGAAATAATTCAGTATTTAAGTCATTAATCCAAATTTTTAGAGTGGGATACTGTTGTTTTAAATAAATAAATAAAGAACCACCTCCCACAAAAGGTTCGCGAAATTCAGAGAAGTTATCTGGTAAATATTCAATTATTTTTTTAATAGATTTAGATTTTCCACCAGGATAACGTAGAGGACTTTTAATCATTATTAAAGAATTTAACTATTGAAATTACGTAATAAATTTTATCATTTTAAATTTGAAGAATTACCAGAAATTTCTATCTTAAGATTTTTATTATTTTTGGTTTCTAATACTAATTTTTTTATTGTTTTTATTTAAATAAATATCCATTCCTTGCCGTGAATGTATCGATAGTCCTGTTTGTCGAGAAATAGAATCGTAACAATCGAGTGCTTTGGCAAAAATTCCTGTAAATCTTTCTTCAAATAAATTTTTATTCCAATGCAGTGCGCTTTGTTTATATGTTAATATTTCTTGAATTTGAGACTTAACAAATTCATTATTAAATTTTTGACTAGTTAACTTATTTTTGTTTTCCTGTCCTTTTTTATAGCTTTTTTCTGCTGTCTCGTAATAAGCCAAAACTATATAAACGTTGAGTAGATTCATCCAAGAAATTGTCGAGTATTGCATCCGATCGCGATCGCCATCTTGTCCTTCATCTTTAATAATGGGAATAATGGTAATTACTTTTGATGAATTATAAGTGTTATAAATCCTAGCAAAAGGATAGCTTCTAGTTCTTTTAGGAGATACCCATTTAGAATATGCTACTTCTGTTGTAGATGATTTAATTAATCCAAAAGGTTTGACTAGATTAATGTCAAAATCATCTAGAGCGATCGCTTCTAACTTGTCGTTAAGAAAAGTTTGATAGGTAACTCCCTTAATAAATCCTGTAAAGTGTAAAACACTCATAATATTCAAGACAAATTGTTGGAATTTATAAAATATCTAAATTTTTTTGAGGCATCGCTCTTGAATAGATAGCTGGACTATAAACCAATAGGATCATCATTTATCGCTAAAAATTAATTAAAACAGAAAACCAAAGATAAAATGCAATAATCCACTTTAACTGCTGAATATATCGATCGCATGAGTAAAACTCAAAGCAAACTAGATTTTATTCCTCCCGCCTTTAATCCTTTAGTTTTACGCCTAGTTCATTGGTCATTGCCCCTACTAAGGCGAATTCGATTTAAACCTTGGTTGCCAGCAGGAATTGGTCAAATTGAGATTATTAATGGTGAAACTTTAGTTAAATTATTACAACAGTTTCAAATTGGTAAAATTCGCCTCATTTTAGCATTTCGACATTGTGAAGTAGACGACCCCCTCTCTGGTTTGTATTTATTTTCTCGCGGTGTCCCGCAAATTGCGCGGCAATCGGGCATAACTTTACAATATCCCATCCACAGTCATTTCATATACGATCGCGGTATGACAATTTGGGCGGGAAATTGGTTGGGTTGGTTGTTTTCCAGAATTGGTGGTGTTCCCGTGCATCGGGGCAAATCCTTAGATTTACCTGCTATTAAAAAAGTCCGAGATTTATTAATTAACGGTCAATTTCCCCTAACTATTGCCCCAGAAGGCGGTACAAACGGTCACAGTGACAGGGTTAGTCCCCTCGAACCAGGGGTGTCCCAATTAGGTTTTTGGTGTGCTGAAGATTTACAGAAAGCTAACCGCTATGAATTGGTAATAATTCTGCCGATTAATCTTCAATATCGCTACATTCACCCAAAATGGTCGAAATTAGATAAATTGCTGCGGCAATTAGAAACGGATTGTGGATTAGCTTCACCCCCGATCAGTCAAACTGATGATAATTTCGATATTTATTTATCCAGGATCTTCAGCTTGGGAGAATATTTAATTTCGGAAATGGAAAGATTCTATCATCGGTTTTATCGTTTCCCTCTCCCCCAACATCCATCTCCCGATACTTCAGCCAATCTCAATTTACGACTGCAAGCTTTATTAGATATCTCCTTAAAAGTAGGAGAAAACTATTTCGGACTAAAAACTAAAGGTAATATTATCGAACGTTGCCGTCGTCTCGAAGAGGCAGGATGGAATTATATCTACCGTCAAGAAAAGCAAACAAATTTATCCCCAGTCAAACAAGGATTAGACAATTGGATTGCAGGAGAAGCTGAGAATGTGATGCGGCATATGCGCTTAGTAGAAAGCTTTGTAGCAGTTGATGATACCTATCTCTTAGAAAACCCCTGTTTTGAAAGATTTGCCGAAATAAGCCTGATTTTATACGATGCGATCGCCCGTATTAAAGGACAATCCAATCCCCGTCGCCCTCGTTTGGGGTGGCGCAAATCTACTATCACTATCGGACAACCAATTAATCTAAGCGATCGCTTGTCTACCTATCAACAAAATCGCACCACAGCTAAACAAGCAGTAAACAAACTCACTCAAGACTTGCAGGTGGCATTAGAAAACCTGTAATATTAAATTATAAATATATATTACACACAATTTTTTTGTAGGGGCGTTGCCCGCCGTTCGCAAGGGGAGGACGCAGGTTCCGCACCTTGAAAGCCCCGCCCCTACTGATTACTGATTACTGATTACTGATTACTGCTTACTGCCTCCCGACCTATGACTTTTAATATTGAATTTGATTATCGTTTTGATACAGAAGGTTTTTTTACTGAAGAGAAGAAGGAAGTTTTAGAAGCAGCCGCTAGTTTGTGGTCTTCTTATATTAGAGATGAATTTCCCGATGTTTCTCTAGATATTGTGAAAGTTCCTATCGCATCAATATCGGAAACTAGCGATACGGAATTTACTATTAGTAGTGAACTACAAACCGTTACCTTAGACGAACCAATTGATGATATTTTAATTTTTGTTTATTCTTTAGATTTTCCTGAAAACTCTACAACTCTAGCCAACGGAGGGGTTTTCGGTAGCTGGACTGTAGGTAGTGAGCTAGACGAGCGGTTTAATGGCGATGATTTTCAACCCTGGCTGGGTACGATTTATTTTGATACCGATGCCAATTTTTATTTCGACTCTACTACTTTGAGCGACGATCTCCCCAGCGACCAAAAAGATTTTTTTAGCGTTGCGCTGCACGAAATTGGTCATGTTTTGGGGTTTGGCTCTGGGCCGATTTTTACCGAACTAATTAAAGATGGTAATTTTGTCGGAGAAAACAGCATCGCTCTAAACGATGGAAATCCCATTCCTTTAGCCAAAGATTTAGGTCACATTGAAGAAGGATTTAAGCTCAATGATCAAACTAATGTTTTTAATCCAACTTTAGCAGCAGGAGAAAGAGTTTTACCCAGCGAGTTAGATTTAGCTTTTTTAGCAGATATTGGCTATGAAATTGGTTCTCGTACCTATGAATTGCCGAAAGTAATCGATAATCCTACCGAATACATGAGGTTTATTCGGGATTTCGATGGCAACGATCTCGGAGCATACGATAATTGGAAAAATCTGGGGTCGATTGACGTTCAAGGTGATGGGGATTTAGAATATGTCTTCGTCAATCCAACTATCGGACGCTGGGCGACTGTGGGCGATATCGGTGGTAGAGTAGATTTTTCCCTACACGGACAGGGAGGAGACACCAGAATTGTCGGCATTTATCGCGACCCCCTAATCGATGCTGGTATAGTAGAAGCTGGTAGTCCTTTTGATAGCCAACGAAGATTTCAAAATGACTTATATATCGATAACTTAATTCTCATTCCTGACTCCGCTCGCGACTATGATGGGGATGGATTGTCAGAAATGTACTTCGAGCTAGTTGATGGTACTGCTGTCCTTCATGCTTATATGCACGCTGATGGCAATATACAGTATGCTAACTACCAATCGGCAGAAGATTTAGAAACGTACATGACTGCTAATGATATCGATAGTTCGGTTTGGTCAGATTGGATTTGAGGAATTGAGCCTCTCCGTTCGCCTCCTCTAATTTTTAATTGTAGCCAACTATAAATTGTTTCAGATTGAGAATGAGGGATGGAAACGTTTCTCGTTCTTTTCAAGGGCCAGAAAATACTGCATCTTCAATGTCTTGACGACTAAGAGAATATTTGAAAGAGCGATGGATATCTTGATTATTTGCTCCGGCATTAAGATAGCGGACAGTTAATTCTTCTGTATCCAGACAAATTTCAGCTTGCCAATCAGGTTTTTCGATATACCAACAGTGAAGATTATTTGAATCTTGTTTACAACCTCGGTCTGCAAGCCACTGTTCGATAACTGGTAGAGGATGATTATATAAGGGAGTATCTGCTAATGGTAATGTCATTTAGATAAGTAATAAGTAATAAGTAATTTTTCTCTTGAATTGATCGCGCTACCGCCAATAGGCGATCGCAATAATTAAAATCAAGCAGCCGATAAAAGTAGCTCCCAACAATAATAAAACGAAGATTTCACCATCGGAAAGGGGACGATCTGTGGGGTCAAGATAAGCTGTTGTTGACCACTGTTGTTTATCTGACTGTTCCCAATTGGGTGCTTGAATCACATTAACACGAGAATAGCCAATTTTGAGGTCATAAAGCGATCGCTTGGTGGGATTACTCAAAACGGCATAAGCTTCATTAAGTCGCTGAAATTTGGCTTTAGCAACATTGGGATTGAGTTCAGTAGTATCCGGATGATATTTTTTACTCAGTTGACGATAACTGCGACGAATCGCGATCATCGAAGCAGAAGGATGTAACCCCAAAATTCCATAGTAGGTATTGGCTAATCTGCTATCGGTAGAAATTGTAGTGGCGGTAGATTTATGGGCAGCTTGCTTTTGGCTCACTTTGCTTACTCAACCATGAGTCTATCGATTTATAGGTATCTTATATATCTAGCGAATTTTATCAATGATATCAAGCTGCTCTATAGAATTGCTCTACTTATCGTAATTTTCATAAATTTTCAGTAAATTGATTGACTGAGAAACAACTTAAACCGATGACTATGGAGAGGAATTATGATTCAACATGAAATAAATACTTGTCTAAATCTCCATTTCAAGCTAATCTTTCCTAGAAATAAATCAAATTCTTTAGATAAATTTTATATACAAATTATTATCTAATCTGTAAACATGATTGTTCAGAAACAATTAAATCACTTTAAAGCTCAAACTTTCTACCCCTCTTTCAGCCAAGAATAATATGTCATTTTTACAGCAAATTGAATCTTTTAGCTCTACTGAAAAAGCCTATAAGCCGATTACGATGTTGGGTTTAACTCTATCACTAAGTAGTACCAGTCTTTTATTACCTAGTTTTCATCAGTCAGCAGTTGCAGTAGATTCCATCCCACAGCATAACTCTCTCAATACTCTTCAGCCGCAACCTTTATTAAACCTTATGGAGCAAGTTGCCAGTAGATTGTTTCCTCATCTCGTTACAGAATTACCATTAACACCTTCAGTAAGGTCTAACCTGTCTAATAATTATGCCATCGGCGGCGAACGTCCTCCCAAGCCAACAAATTCTATTGCTCAACTTTCCCCTCTGACTTTGGCTAAGGCTACCATTGATTCTCCATCCATTCTACAGATTTATAGAGTTAAACCAGGAGATACACTGAGTAAAATAGCCCGTCAATACGGTATATCAACTGAAGCCTTGTTAGCCATCAACCCAATTGAAAATCCCGATTTAATTTCTATTGGCCGAGTATTAAACATTCCTCAAATCACACCCGAAACAGCGATCGCCACACAAACAGTTTTAACCTCTCCTCTATCTATATCGCCACAAATATTACCATCCCTCCAGCAGCCAAAAGTAGTTGAACCAAATTTAACTGTCGCTTCGCAAAAGTCTAATGATACGACAGACAATCCCTATATAGAGCGATTGAGAACCGATATCGACAGAATACGCGACCGCTATCTTGATGTGCTAACCAGTGCGCCTGACGGCGACGCGGGGTCGTATCGCTATCAACAGCAATTACACAGTGATCGTAGTAATAACAAGATTAGTTCGCTGCAATCGGCTTCTTCTTCCTTAAGCGATCGCGACTTTTCATTTAGAGATTTACCTACTGCTGAATCTCCCACTAAACTCGAAACCGGTAAGGCATCTTTGAACAACAGTCAGAATTCCTTAATGGAAAAAGACTATGTAAATGTTGCACCTTCAAATACTTCTAACTATCAAACACTTTTACCGACTACAACTACTGCAACCATTCTTCAACCAGAACTTCCTCCTCTACCTGACTCCGATCAATATTTACCAACTATTTTTGATGGCTATCAATGGCCCGCCCAAGGAACTTTAACTTCTGGTTATGGCTGGCGTTGGGGAAGAATGCACAGAGGAATCGATATCGCTGCGCCCATAGGTACGCCAATTGTAGCAGCAGCTTCAGGAGAAGTGATTTTTTCTGGCTGGAATTCCGGAGGATATGGCAATTTAATTAAACTTAGACATCCTGACAGTAGTGTTACTTTATATGCTCACAACAACAAAAATCTGGTAACCAAAGGTCAACAAGTTGTTCAGGGTCAACAAATAGCTGAAATGGGTAGTACTGGTTATAGTACTGGGCCTCATTTGCATTTTGAAATTCATCCTAATGGTGATTCGGCAGTCGATCCAATAGCATTTTTGCCTCAAGAAAGATAATTATCGGATAGTGTCGTAATTAGTAATTAGTAATTAGTTATTGGTGAATAAATGTGTAAGTACTAGATAGATCGTGTAAAAATTAAACAAGAGTCAAAAAAATTTAATAAACGTAAAGAGGGGATATGGTAGCAACACCAATTAACACCCAGAAACGATTGACCATTCAGACCGAAGCGGTTACGGATGATACTACTGCAATTCGTTCTTTAGATTGGGACCGCGATCGCTTTGATATCGAATTTGGTTTACAAAACGGCACGACTTATAATTCTTATTTAATTCGTGCTGACAAAATAGCTTTAGTAGATACTTCCCATGCTAAGTTTCGCCAACTATATTTAGATACCCTCACAGGTTTAATTGATCCTCAAACCATCGACTATTTAATTATTAGTCATACCGAACCAGATCATAGCGGTTTAGTTAAAGACTTTTTAGAACTTGCACCTCAAGCAATAGTAGTGGGTGCTAAAGTGGCAATTAAATTTTTAGAAGATTTAGTACATCAACCTTTTAAAAAACAAATAGTTAAAAATGGTGACACCATTGATTTAGGTCAAGGTCACATAATTGAATTCGTTAACGCACCTAACTTACACTGGCCCGACACGATTTTTAGCTACGATCACGCTACTGGTATTTTATATACTTGCGATGCCTTTGGGATGCATTACTGTTCTGATGCTACCTATGACGAAGATTTAAAAGCGATCGAACCAGATTACCGTTTTTATTATGACTGTTTAATGGCTCCTAACGCTCGTTCTGTTCTGTCAGCGATGAAACGCATGGATAAACTAGGAGAAATTAACCTAGTAGCAAACGGTCACGGCCCTTTATTACGTCACCATTTGCAGGAATTATTAGACCGCTATCGCACTTGGAGTCAAGCACAAACTAAAGCAGAAAAAAATGTCGCCGTATTTTACATCTCCGATTACGGCTATAGCGATCGCCTTTCCCAAGCTATAGCTAGAGGTATTACTAAAACAGGTGTGGCCGTAGAAATGGTAGACTTGCGCTCGGCAGAAAATACCGAAGTACATGAATTAGTCTCTCGTGCTACTGGTATTGTTCTGGGAATGCCGCCTTTAAATAGTAGTAACTTAGCAGAAATAACCACTAATGTGGGAACGGTACTAGCCGCAGCCAAGGAAAAACAATTTATCGGAATGTTTGAGTCTTATGGTGACGATGACGAACCTATTGACCCATTATTGACTAAATTCAAAGACGTTGGTTTAAAATTAGCTTTTCCTGCTATTAGAATTAAAAATACTCCCACTGAAGCAGATTATCAACTTTGTGAAGAATCGGGAACAGACTTAGGACAGCTGTTGACCCGCGATAAAATGGTCAAGCAAATGAAATCTCTCGACAGCGACTTAGATAAAGCAGTGGGTCGTTTGAGTGGCGGATTGTATATTATTACTGCTACTAAAGGAGAACTTAGCAGTGCAATGTTAGCTTCTTGGGTATCCCAAGCCAGCTTTGACCCCCCCGGCTTGACTATTGCCATAGCTAAAGACCGGGCGATCGAATCTTTAATGCAAGTGGGCGATCGCTTTGTGTTAAATGTTCTCGAAGAAGGTAAATATCAAGGCTTAATGAAACACTTCCTCAAACGGTTTAAACCAGGTGCAGATCGTTTTGCAGGAGTTAAAACCCAAACAGCTAGTAATGGCTCTCCCATTTTAATTGATGCTTTGGCATATCTAGAATGTGAAGTAGAAAGTCGTATGGAATGTAGCGATCATTGGATTGTCTACAGTAAGGTAACATCGGGGCGAGTTTCTAATCCTGATGGTTTAACCGCAGTCCATCATCGTAAGGTAGGAAATCATTATTAAGGAATCAGCAAAATTTATCTGAAATTCAAGACCTCTAGGGGGTCTTGTTATTTTTTCGACTTAAAACTTGTAATCCAAACAAAAAGTATTCTATAATCATTAAGCGTTAAAAAAGGGCGAATGGCGGAATTGGTAGACGCACCGCACTCAAAATGCGGCGGGAAACCATGAGAGTTCGAGTCTCTCTTTGCCCATGGTTGAATGTTGGGTATATACAGAGCTTTACCTCTTATGCTAGCCACGTCAGATTAAATAGCCTACTCAAAATGCGTCTATTTGCGTAATCTGCC
>JBHJNX010000037.1:0-16482 GCA_050330335.1 Pleurocapsa sp.
TGGCCAGCAATATCCCTTGCTCACTGGTTGGATAGATTCTGTACTTGTAGGCTTTTAACATTCTGCTTACCAAACTACATTGACTATGGTAAGCTAAAGTCGTACTAATGTCAAGTCCCGACCCCCCTACTAGGGGAGATAGAGGGGGGTTTTAAACCCATTTTTCTGATAAAAAATATTTCCCCCATGAGGATCTGCGAAAAATAAAAATTGCTTTTCAGATGAGCATTTTTTGAATTTTGATCAAAAAATGCTCAAAAGTCGCTCTGCCAAGCGTACTAATAAAGATTCGATTTCCTGGGAAAATTTGATTGTTTGCTACTGATATTGTTCGAGAAAATCCAAGGCGCGATTGCGTAATTCGTAATATTCAGTTGACTCTTGGATAGCA
This sequence comes from Pleurocapsa sp., assembly GCA_050330335.1. GTDB lineage: Bacteria > Cyanobacteriota > Cyanobacteriia > Cyanobacteriales > Xenococcaceae > Waterburya. Next base: position 392 of record JBHJNX010000037.1, read on the forward strand.
TGGCGATCGCGAGGATGGGGAAAAGGCACGGTGAGAATTTCGCCAATATTAGCTTCGGGCCCATTGGTCATCAGGATAATGCGATCGGACATATAAATTGCTTCGTCTACGTCGTGGGTAATCATCATTACGGCTTGTCTATGGCTTTCCCAAATTTCTAATACCTGTGCCTGTAATTTTCTTTTGGTTAAAGCATCTAATGCCCCAAATGGTTCGTCCATTAACAACATTTTGGGACGAGTAATCAAAGCACGGGCAATTCCTACTCTTTGTTTCATCCCGCCAGAGATTTCATCGGGGTAGCGTTCGGCAGCGTGGGTCAAATTGACCATTGCTAAATGTTCGTGAATTGAATCGTTTTTTTCGGCACGAGTAGCATTTTTAAATACTTCATCTACTGCTAAGCGAATATTTTCTCTGACGGTCAACCAAGGCAGCAAAGCGTAATTTTGAAAAACCATCATTCTCTCTGCGCCTGGTTTGCGTATTTCTTTGCCTTCTAAAGTTACTAAGCCTGAAGTAGCTCGATCTAGTCCTGCGATAATTCTCAGTAGGGTAGATTTACCGCAACCAGAATGACCGATTACCGAAATATATTCCTCTGCCCCGATATTTAAGTTAACCCCGTCTAGGATTACCGTTCGACTGCCATTGGGATTGGGAAAGGCTTTAATTAAATCTTTGATAACCAAAAATTCTTCTGACTGATAATCTGCTTGATCGCTGCTCATAACGGTGCTTGTAGAATAAAACATAACCAACTCCTAAAAACTAAAATTAAAGATTGTCCCAAAGTCAGCGGTTCAAGACATAAAAAATGAACTCGGTGCGTTAGCTCGAATTTTGAAACTGTTGAGATAGCCTACTGGATCGCTAGGATCGAAACCCCTATTGTCAATGAATGCTGCTGCTGTTTCGACTTTATAATCATCTGTAGGACAAGAAATACCCATCTCATCAGCAATCTCTCGATATAAATCAGTACGCCAAGCTTGACGGGAAATAGATTCCGCATTTTTGGGAAATTCGGGGATTTGTTGCCATCTGGCTGCTTGCGTCATTAACCAGAGGGTTTGTGACTGCCATAAAAAGGTGGAATGGTCGTCGGGAATGCTAGAAACTGACTCTGGTAGCTCGAAAAATATTGTCGTTGCCAAACTATCAACAATTCTTTTTTGTTTGTCGAAACCACCATAGTTGTAATTGCCGACAATTCCCGCACTGGTGATGGCGGGTGATGCTCCCGTATAGGAACGCTCTGAGATAATTTGCGCTACTTCAGCACGATGTTCGGGCTTACTACAATACTGACAGGCTTCTATCATCGCTTTGACCAAAGAACGGTAAGTTTTAGGATTTTCCTCAATAAAAGATTCCATTACTGCCAACAGGCGATCGGGATGTCCGCGCCAGATTTCTCTACCTTGAGCAAAGGTAAAGCCAATACCTTCGTTTCCCGAAATGGCTCTAGTGTTCCACGGTTCTGCCACCATATATGCCTGCATCGCTCCAATGCGCATATTAGCCACCATCTGGGGTGGAGGGGTAATCATAATGCGAAACTGTTCTGTCGGGTTTAACCCCGTCGCAGCAATTAAATAACGGACGAAGTATTCATAGATTGCCGAACTTAAAACTACTGCCAAAGACCGCTTTTCTGGCGGAGCTTGTCGGAAATAGGTAGCAAAATCTCGTCCAAACTGCTCTAAATTTCCTTGATAATCTTGCCAGGGACGAATCCCATTCTGCCAAAGCTCTTTACTCATGGTCATGGCATTACCGTGACGATGAATAGTCATGGCAGCACATAGAGGAGCGCGACGTGCGCCTTCTGCACCAGTTCTGGCGTTGGTAACTGCTCCAGAAACTACGGGAGCAGCATCGAGACGACCGAAAATCAACCCATCGCGGGAATTAGCCCAACTCGCTTCCCGACTTAAAATAACATTTAAGCCATATTTGCGAAACAACCCTTTCTGCCAAGCTACAGCAAAGGGAGCGCAGTCATTGACCGGAACGTAACCGATAGTTAAATTGGGTTTTTCTAAACTTTCAGGTTTGACAACTGGTTCGACCGCTAAAGCTGCTTCGGTCAATCTATTAGATGTCTGACTACTGTTGACACCGCAACTCGCTAAAGCGATCGCTCCAGCACTCGTTCCCAAACTCAGCAAAAAGGTTCTACGGTTCAGTTTTTGATTCATGTTTACCCTCCTAAGCGACTTAATTTAGGAACGAACGGGACGATGAGTCACTTTGGTTTCTAGCAAACCCAAAAGGTAATCTAAAACCAAACCCGTGACACCGATAACAAATACCGCCAAAAATACCGAACTGAGATTGAGACGACTCCATTCGTCCCAGACAAAAAAGCCAATTCCGATGCCCCCTGTCAGCATTTCTACTGCTACGATTACCAACCAAGCGACCCCCAAACTAATCCGTAAACCTGTAAAAATATAGGGCAGACTGGCAGGTAAAATTACCTTGAGGATTTTTTTCCAGGCAGGCATCTCTAACATTTGTGCTACATCTAAATAATCTTTAGGTACACTGGCTACACCCATCGCTGTATTAATGATGGTCGACCACAAAGAGGTGATAAAAATTACGAAAATAGCCGAGGGATCGGCAAGGTTAAAAATAGCTAAAGCAATGGGCAACCAAGCCAAGGGAGAAACTGGTTTGAGGACTTGAATTATCGGATTGATTGCCAACATCGCAGGTCGAGACATACCGATGAAAAATCCCACGGGAATAGCTACCGCAGCCCCGAGGAAAAAGCCGATAATTACTCGTTTCAAACTCGCTAGTAGCAACCAACCCAGACCCAAATCTCCAGGTCCTCGACGATAAAAGGGGTGCAAAATATAGTCCAAGTTGGCTATTAGTGCCTGAAGCGGCGTGGGCATCAGTTCGGGACGCAATAAAGCGATCGCCCACCAAATTGCAATTAATCCTGCAAAGCCCGATAGCGGAAACAAAAATGTGTCTTTGACGATCGCGGGTTTAACCCGTTTCCAGGCAGTCCGACTGGCTACGGCAAACATATTCAAGTTCATTCGTATTATTTTCGATTGTATATAGCTAAGAGCGAGTAATCTAACCGCAGCCAGAAAAACTTATTGCCACTAATTCCTCAGTAGAGCAATCGAACTTTAATAGACAAAAATTTCCTGGTTATGGTTGATTGAAATTAAATCTCAAATTGTTTGATAGAGTTTTTTCAATAGTTCAGGTCAAACTTGGCAAGATAAACTCCATTTACGATAAAAGTCTTCTTTTATTTTTCCAATCGAAGCAAAATTAGTTAATTGAACTCTAATGGTACTTAAGTACTTATTATCTCCTCGCCGATTGCCGTAACCGACTACAATACCTACATCGCCCACTATTTTATGCTGAGGGCGATCGCTTAAATTGAACATAAGTGTTTCTCCTGATAACCAGCTATTAAGCCTTAGTAATTACTAATATCGATATCTGATTGATTAGTATTCCAGGCTTGTATAACGTAGAGAACAGTTAGTAATCAAGGATGCTGATGAGAGCAAATTGTTTAAAATGCTTTCTCTTCAATCTCCTCTCAATGCCTACGAGGTTAGCTGACGGGCTAGGACTGAGAGATGCCCCTCTTTATTGCTAAAGATAAGCCCCAAAAATGGTTCCCCCGCTTCTGGTAATTACAGAACTAGGCTGACTGAACTCTGAATATTGTGATTTTCATACAATAACACAAACGACCAAAAAGAAACCATAAGTATTTATATCATTTCAGTTTTTACTTAAGACAGATGATAAATTATTGAAAGTGCGATCGCTATAGTAAGAACTCTATTAAGGATGAAGACTGCCATCGGATTTAAGAATTATTGCTCGACGCGAGCATAAACTTTTCTCGCCCAAGTTTGTACGGGTTCGGCAAATAGAGAATGATAGTCTCGTAACTCACTAGTATTCATGCCATATTCGCTAGCTTCTTCAAATAGTTCTTTGAGCGATCGCATGGCTAATTGTGCTGCACCGGGAGAATGGGGTGTAATAGTTAGTAAAGCTTCTAATTTGGCACGCACACTTTTTAAGTTGCTGGAATTGAATTCTGATTCCAGGTTGCAGTATCTCACACCCTGAGTATCGTCTTCATCAAATAAACCGCTTTGTGAAGGAAGATAGGTGTGAGTTTTGGCATCATATACCAGTACTTCTCCAGTTTCAATTTCATAAATCCAGCCATAAATGCGTAACTTACCCTGGTGCATCTTGGCTCGTACCATAGGGTAGGTTTTAAGATTTTCAATTTGAATCAAAACGTTTTCAGCAACTAAAGTTTCGATTAATTCTTCTCCAGATTGATGGGGATAGTTTTCTAACACCAAGCGTCTGGTAGATTCTGCGTGCTTCAACCAGTCATACACCAGAGGCATATCTTCTTGCAGTTTATTTAGTTTTAATAAGCCTTTCATTGCCCCACAGTGAGAATGTCCGCAGATGATAATCTGCTCGATTCCCAAAGCAGTTATGGCGTATTCTATAGTTCCCCCTTCTCCACCATTAGCAGCCCCAAAAGGAGGAACGATGTTACCAGCATTGCGAATGATAAACAATTCTCCCACATCAGTATTGGTAATTAGATTGGGTGCTACACGAGAATCAGAGCAAGTGATAAAAAGAACCCGTGGTTTTTGCCCATGAGAAAGCTGTTCTAAAAGTTGCTGATGAGTTTGAACGTAATTTTTTCTAAATTCATCTAAACCACGAATTAACTTCTTCATGACAATCTTTCTTACGGGCAGCAGTTTAACTTAATCTTTTATTTCCTATTATCTGATATTGAAGCAAAAGTAGAAACCGCGATAGTAAGAAATTTTAATTAGGTCAAGATATTGCCATAGAGAACAGCCCGTCACCTAACGAGATGGCAGCCGAACAATTGACACAAAATTATTTCGAGTGACAATTATTTAAAATTGTAATTAATTGTAATCAGTTTCAGTTTGTACTGGAGGCATTGATAGTTCAAAATTAGAAGGGTCTCGTAAGAAACGCAATGCTTCTTCTTCTAAACGATGAATGTGATATGGTTCAATCATTTCACTATAACGAAGACTGGCAAGATAGCCATCCATATACAATCTAATTTCTTCAAAGCTGTAGCGTCTGCGCCACAAATCCACCATACTATCGGTGAGCTTTTGGTAATGACGAATTGACTGGCTGTTTTGTAAAATCATAAATCCACTCGATTAACTTTGTTTAACAGTAATAATTGGCTTGCAATAAATATATACCCTTTAATTTAATTTTAAACAAAAATACGATGATATAAGTCTGTAACACTGAGCCTTAACACTTTTCTCCTGTTTACTAGAAATTTGGCTTTAGATAAAGTTGAGGGAAACTATTATGCTTCGCTCCTTTCTGTGAAATCTAGACATAGTTAAATTTAACGAAGATTGAGCCACTAGTAGCGATCGCTCGATCTATCCTGCCAAAACACGCAACAAACTTAATTTTTCGGGCAGCGATCAAACTATATCCATAAAATTAAATATAAAGTAAAAACTCTTATTTCTGTCTTCCTGATGAGTGATAACTGGTTAGAAACTCCTTTATTATCTGCTTTGCAATCTGTGTCTGCCCAAGAGCATTCGAGTTTTTACGCGCCTGGACATAAGCGAGGTAAAGGAATTAATCCTAATTTGGTTAATTTACTGGGTGCAGATTTAACCGTACAATCTACTCATAAAGTATTGGGGGCAATGACTCAAGCCTCAATGTTGCACCTTCAAGGAACACGAATTAGCGATCGCTATGAAAAATTTATGAAACACAAGAAATGTCTTTGTTAAATTAGTAATTTTAGAGTGGGTTTCTGTCCATTTTTATATGATTGATTTAACTGCTAAAGCTTGGGAGCAAAAATATCAAGAACATAGCGATCGCTGGAATTTAGGCTGTCCTGCTCCTCCTTTTATCAATCTGCTAGCTTCTGCTAATGCCCCCCAGCCTGGAAAAATTGCTGTTTTGGGCTGTGGCAAAGGACACGACGCTTTATTATTTGCTGAGGCTGGATTTGAGGTAACTGGGTTTGATTTCGCCCCAACTGCGATCGCCGAAGCTACTACTACAGCAAAAGCAAGAAAAATCGAAGCGCAATTTCTCCAACAAGATATCTTTGCTTTAGATAGGGAGTTTGCCCACAGCTTTGACTATGTATTGGAACACACTTGTTTTTGTGCTATTAGTAATGAGTGGCGATCGCAATATGTGGAAGTAGTGAAAAGCATTTTGCGCCCTAACGGTAAACTTATTGGTTTGTTTTATACCCATAATCGCTCTGGAGGACCTCCATTTGGGGTCAAGCCAAAAGAAGTTTTAGAATATTTTACGCCTTATTTTGAACCGATTGTGTTTGAAGTGGCAAAAGACTCGATCTCCCGCCGTCAAGGAGACGAACATTTAGCTATTTTTCAACTTAAATCTTAGCAACCACAACCACAGCCTCCTGTATCTGCTTCTTTTTGTTCTTTGTATATCTGTTTGACATCGTCTAATACTCCACCAGAAAGACCTACTTCTCCGTAGAGGGCAAATCTTTGGACAGCATCAAAAGAGTTATGATGATGCTTAATATCCGAGAGAACAAAATCGCCCCAGCGAGTTCTGGATCCAGGAATAATTAAGCACGCAACCATAAAAAAACTTCCACACAAGAAAGATCGAATCTGGTTTTCAGATAGAGTTTCGGAAAACAATCCCCCTAAAAGCACGCCAAAAAATAAGATTATGGCGTAACCCACTGCTATATGTAAATTTTGTTCTATTAGTAAATTGGCTTGCTCTAGTTGCCTTCTCAAATCATTAATTTCGTATTCATCTACTTTCTTTAATTCTTTAAATTCTGGAGTCCGACGAACTTTATACATTATCTGATGTTCGAGATGATTGGCTTCTTGAGCGAGAGCTTTGGCAATGGCAAAAGTACGATTTCTGACATTAGGGCGTAGATATCCTTGATGTACCAATTTAACAATTGCTGACTCTATCACTCTTTGATCGCCACCTGCTAAATAAGCAGTTTGATATAAGTCTAATTGAGGCTTAGATTCTTGCTTGCTAGGTCGACGAAGATAATAACGTAAAACTAAAGCAATAACAATGGATAAAAAGAAATACCAGTAAGACTTAATCATCAATAGACTATTTTCTATTCCTTTGACTGAAGTAGCCGATACACTATCGATAGTGATTAATACTAAAATTAAGGAAGCTTGAAAAATAACTTGCAGTTTTAAATTTAAAAAATATTACTGATTTAGTTGACTAGCTAACACAATTCAGATTGATTGATTAATTGTTAATTATTTAGTAAAAACTGTAAATATTGGCAAAGTGTAAGTAAGTGTAAGTAAGTGTAAAAACTGGTTTTTCCTACCTATCAACGCCAAAAATATACTAATCTAGATTGATCGAGAATTTAAAAAAACGCGCTCGTTATTGATTTTATGAGTTGGCAAAAATTTTTATTATCAATATCTAATAATCCAAAATATGAGCTTACTTTATTAGAAAAAGAAGTGATTATCTGTATTTTAGAAACCAAAAATCAAACCAAAAATGATTTATTTGAAGCTTATAATCAACTTTATTCACCAATTAATGAAGAAGCTTTTACCCAAAGATTAAAAAATATCTATCGTAAATTTCAGATTATAGAAAAAGGGCATAAACTACCGCAGCTACACAAATATTTAGTTAATAAATACTTAGACTACAAAAATCAAAATACTTTCTTTTCTGAAATTGGGCTTTCTTATATTTATCCTCAATTTCCTCACTCTAAATTTAGTCAAGAAATAGAGCGTGTTCTTTTTTCAGAAAATCAAGACGAAAAAGAGGTTGATATTTTACAAACCTTTGCTCCCAATTTAGATAACTATTACGAACATTTAATTAAATGTTTAGAGAATCAAGTTAAGGTTAGAATTTTACTGGCATGGCCCTATTCTCAAGCAGCAAAACTCAGAGAGACAGTTTTAATTAAATATGCTAATGTCAATTTAAAAAATGAAATTAATATCTGCAATGCAGTAGTTGCTAACTTGGAAACGTTGGAAAAAATTATCCAAGTAGTTGGTCAATTAGAAACACTTGAAATTAAGCTTTATGATACTCTACCATCTTTAGCAATTTATCGGGCTGGTAGCTATGTTTTGGTTGCTCCTTTTTTGCATGGCTCTCTGGCAATTAACACTTTTCAGCTAGAGTTAAATCTTCATACTGCTAATCAACTGATCACTAATACTTTACAACAAGATTTTGAACTAATGTGGCAAGTTGCTCGTTGTTTTTATCCAAATCCCCAGACAAATTGGCGCAACGATTTAAAAATTTTATTTACTGAATAAATATTATGTTGGAAATAATTAATAATTGGGAAACAGATTTAATCACTAAATTTAAATTACATCCTCTCTTTACTCAGATAAATACTTTATCTTGGCAAGATTTTTTAGCTATTTTAATCCAGCGACGTTTTTTATCTCTTTCTATTGTTAATATTTATGAGCTAGCGATCGATGCTTTGACCGATCAACCAGCTAAACAAACTGTTCGAGAAATTTTACATGAGGAATATCCCCGCAACACTAAAGGTATTGCCTTACCTTCTCATCGGGAGCTATTGTTTCAAGATTTACTCAATCTAGGCGCAACTGCTAAAATGATTCTTACTACTCCCGAAACCATTATAACTAGGGAAGTTAGAGAGGAAAGCTATCAGCTAATGGTGGATTGTTTAGGAAAGACGGAATCTCAAATACAATTAATTGTTTTTTTACGATTTTGGGCAGAAGTCCTCGTTGCAGTGGAGTATTCTTGCTTGTGGCAGCGTATTTCTGAGATATTAGCCAGCAAAAATTCAAAAGATAAACCGCGATCAGAATTCTATTATTTTCACCTGATTCACGATAGTAGAAGTTCCGATCTCGGTCAGGAAAACTTATTAGGTGGATTAACCCACGCTCAAGAATTGGGAATTCACTTAAAAAGATTGATGTCATCTTCAGAAAGTCTCAGTCTATGTACTAATTTAGAAAAAAAAGCTTATTTACTCAAGTCCAAATTTTATTATCAATTTCTTGATGCTTACTCTTGCTAAAAATAATCTTCTTTAAAAACTCTTATTTCTGCTTTCCTTAATGAACGATCGCTGGTTAGAAACTCCTTTACTATCTACTTTACAATCTCTATCTTTAAAAGAGCATTCAAGTTTTTACGCTCCTGGACACAAGCAAGGTAAAGGAATTAATCCTAATTTGGCTAATTTACTGGGTAAAGATGTTTTTCAAGCCGATTTACCAGAACTGCCCGAACTTGATAATTTGTTTGCTCCCGAAGGAAAGATCTTGGAGGCGCAAGAGCTAGCAGCAAAAACTTTTGGTGCAGAAAAGACCTGGTTTTTAATTAATGGTTCGACTTGTGGCATTATTGCCGCGATTTTAGCAACCTGTGGTATGGGAGATAAGATTATTTTACCCAGGAATATTCATCAATCGGCGATCGCTGGATTGATTTTATCTGGTGCAATTCCTGTTTTTATCAATCCCGAATCTGACTCTGTTGAAGGACTGGCTTATAGTATTACGCCAGAAGCAATAAAAAGAGCTTTAGCCCAGAATCGCGATGTTAAAGCGGTCATGGTCTTATATCCTACCTATCAGGGAGTGTGTGGCGATTTAAAAGCGATCGCCGAAATTGTCCATCAATATAATATTCCTTTATTGGTGGATGAAGCACATGGAGCGCACTTTGCCTTTCATCCCGATTTACCCCCTTCGGCTTTAAGTATGGGTGCAGATTTAACCGTACAATCTACTCATAAAGTATTGGGGGCAATGACTCAAGCCTCAATGTTGCACCTTCAAGGAACACGAATTAGCGATCGCGCTATCAACAAAACTTTACAATTATTGCAATCTACCAGCCCTAGTTATTTATTACTAGCTTCTTTAGATGCCGCCCGACAACAAATGGCAGTCGCAGGAAAAGAATTAATGACTCAAACTCTGGCATTAGCAGACACCGCCAGAAAACAACTCGCCGAGATCGAGGGTATATCTATATTAAATAATCTAAACCGCCCCGGTTTTAACTATCTCGACCGTACCAGACTGACAATTAATATCTCTAAACTAGGCATCACTGGTTATCAAGCCGATGAAATCTTACATCAACAGCTAAAAGTCACCTGCGAATTACCCCTACTCCAACACCTTACCTTAATCATTTCCCTGGGCAATACTCCTCAAGACATCCAAAACTTAATTCACGCCTTCGATACCCTCACCTCATTCTCCATTCCCCATTTCCCCTCACCCATTCCCCATTTTCCCTTACCCATTCCCCATTCCCCTATTACACCCCGACAGGCTTACTTTGCCCCTACTGAAACTATACCCGTAGAAATTAGTCGCGATCGCTTGTGTGCCGAATTAATTTGTCCCTATCCCCCAGGGATTCCCATCTTAATGCCAGGGGAAATAATTACCACTGACGCTATAAACTATCTACAGCAAGTTATTCATTCAGGAGGTAGGATTACAGGGTGTAGCGATCCCAATTTGAAAACGATAGAAGTCATTAGTTGTTAGTTTCTAGTTGTTACTTCATCACTCATCCTTCATCCTTCTTCATCCTTCATATTTATGCTTTGGTCTTATAAAACCCCCGGTATTCCCGATAATCTTTTTGCTCGCTTACCTGGCATTCCTTTAAGTAAGAGAGAAGTACGTATTTTGATAATTTCTTCTTTAAGAATGCGATCAGATTCGGTATTGTGGGATATTGGCGCGGGGACTGGTACAATTCCTGTAGAAATTGGTTTATTGTGTCCCGAAGGCAAGATTATTGCCGTAGAAAGAGACCCCGATGTAGCCGATCTAATTCGACGTAATTGCGATCGCTTTGGAGTAAAGAATGTTACCGTAGTACAAGGTAGTGCGCCAGATTGCCTGCAAGATTTGCAACCCAAACCCGATCTCGTTTGTTTAGAAGGGGGAAAACCGATTAAAGATATTCTCCATAAAGCTTGGCAATATCTCCAACCCACAGGTAGAGTTGTCGCTACTGCTAGTAATTTAGAAAATTTGTATGTTATTTCCGAAGGTCTAGCAGAGTTACAAGCACGTAATATTGAGGTGGTACAATCTGCCGTTAACCGTTTAGAAACCAGAGGAATACATCAGACTTTTGCTGCCCTCAATCCCATGTTTATCCTGAGCGGCGAAAAACTGTAAATATTATTATTATTCCCTAGTTTTAACTAAATAAAAGTTATACCTAGATCGAGTAATTTGTTAACCTTTCATAAGGCTATCTTAACTTAGTTGAAATTTCCTTTAAGTGCTTGTATTGTTAGCGCATTATGCCCTTGTCCCGTATTATCAGTGCAGTAGTAGCAATATCCCTGGCTTTAGGGATGATTATTCTAGGAGGATGGTACTTTACCATCGGTATTGGAATTTTAATTTTTTTAGCGCAATTAGAGTATTTTCGTCTAGTTCGGGCTAAAGGAATCGAACCTGCTGGCAAGACTACCATTGTCGTTTCTCAAATTTTATTAATTAGTGCTACCGTCGCTCCCAATGTTACTGATGCGATGTTTTGTTTGGGAGGGACGATAATTTGTTTTTATTTACTTTTTCAACCCAAAATGGCAACTATTGCCGATATTTCTAGTTCGATTTTGGGCTTATTTTATGGCTGTTATTTGCCTACTTTTTGGGTGCGTCTCAGGGTAAGTTTACCCAATGCCAGCAATATGAGTAATTTACCTTTAGATGGATACTGGCCCGATTCTTGGACAAATCCCAGTCAATTTCCGACTGCACTAACCATAACTTTTTTAGTGATGGCTTGTATTTGGGCGGCCGACATTGGTGCTTATACCATGGGTAAAAGTTTCGGTCGAACAAGACTGTCAGACATTAGCCCTAAAAAAACTGTAGAAGGGGCAATTTTTGGTATTTTGGGCAGTTTAATCGTAGCCGAATTAGGAGCTTGGTATTTAAATCTACCTGCCTGGCAAATTAGCGGCTTGATGTTAGGTACATTGATCGGTATTACCAGTTTACTGGGTGACTTAACCGAATCGATGATGAAACGAGACGCAGGAGTTAAAGATTCTGGTCAATTAATTCCAGGACATGGAGGAATCTTAGACCGTACTGATAGTTATGTATTCACCGCCCCTTTAGTCTATTATTTTTTTACCCTACTATTACCCCTGCTAGCAAATTATTAGCCCGCAGTAAACCCTAAAGGGGTTTTAAAGTTATTAACTCCAATCGGTAATACTAGCACTAACAAATTTTTGCAGTAAATTGATAGCTGGAGTGGGAACTTCATGTCCCATATCAAATTCTTGATACTTTACGGACACGCCGATCGCACTTAATTCATCTCTGGCTTGTTGTGCAGCTTGTAAGGGAACTACCATATCTTGTCTGCCGTGTACAATTAAAGCCGGGGGAAATTTAGTATCAGATTGAAGTTGGGGATGATAATGCAGGTAGCCGCTAAAGCTACAGATAGCTGCCAAAGGCAAAGTCAAGCCCAGATCTAGGGTCATTGCTCCTCCTTGAGAAAAACCCGCCATAATCGTGCGATTTAAAGGTACTCCCGTTGCTCCTTCTAAAGACATCAACCAGTTTCCCAACAATTCCCGACTTTCTGCTAAACCAGTATATTCTTGAGTTTCCAAAGCATACCAAGCACGTCCCCCAGGTACTTGAGGATGATTGAATGGTGCATTGGGAAATATATAGCCAAAGCCAGGTAAGTCCAGTACTTGAGTAACAGGAACAAAGTCTTGATAGTTAGCTCCCCAGCCGTGCAAAATTACTAATAGATGTTCTGGGTTGCTACCATTAGGCATGACGGAAATAGCCTCGATTTTAGGTTCATTCATAAAGTAGCTTTTGACTGTTTAATTTAATTAAATTTACAATAATACACAATCCATTGAGTTGCCAGGTTTAAATAAAGGATATAAGGATTAAGACCAAAGACCAATGCCCCATGCCCTGTGCAGCGATGCCCCATGCCCCATACCCAATGACTGATTACTCACCCCTAAATTATGAATTCTGAAATACCATTAGGTTCGGTTATTCAAGGTTCTTTAACCAAAGGTTTAGAAGTTAGACTACATCCCGATGTTTCGGTCGAAGATATGCGCGTCGGCAAATTTCTTGTCATCCAAGGTGTGCGATCGCGTTTCTTTTGTCTGTTGACCGATGTATCATTAGGTACAGCAAGCGATCGCATTCTGGCTAATCCTCCAGCGATTGAAGATACGTTTATGCGGGATGTTTTGGCGGGAAGTGGGACGTACGGTACAATTCAACTATCGCCGATGTTAATGTTTACTCCCACTGCTACTAGTAAAGATCGGGCTTCTTTACCGATAGATGCCAAAAAAAGTAAATTAGCTTCCTTTGAGGCACAAAGCAGCAGCGAATTAGAATTACTCCCCGTTAAAACCATTCCCGCTCACTTTTCTCAAGTATACGAAGCTTCCGAAACCGATTTTCGCAGCGTTTTTGGTTGGGAAGATGACCCCTACCGACGTAATTTTTCGATCGGGCAGCCTTTAGACATGGATGTTCCTATCTGTTTAGATTTAGACCGCTTTGTAGAGAGAAGTAACGGTGTTTTTGGTAAATCGGGTACAGGAAAATCTTTTTTAACCAGGCTGTTAATTTCCGGAATTATTCGCAAACAAGCCGCCGTTAACTTAATGTTTGATATGCACTCAGAATACGGCTGGGAAGCGATGAAAGAAGGGAAACAGGTAAGTACAGTTAAAGGGTTGCGCCAACTATTTCCCGGACAAGTAGAAATGTATACTCTCGACCCCGAATCTACCAAACGCAGGGGAGTTAGAGACGCACAGGAACTGTATCTTAGCTACGAACAGATCGAAATTGAAGATTTAAAATTAGTTTCCAAAGAGTTAGGACTTTCTGATGCGGCGATAGATAATGCTGTAATCTTACAAAACGAATACGGTAAACACTGGATTGTCAGGTTATTAAACATGACCAATGAAGACATCAAAATATTTTGCGAATCGAAACAAGGACATCCAGGTTCGTTAATGTCATTACAGCGCAAACTAATGCGTTTTGACAGTCTCAAATATATTAGGTCTGCCTGTCCTCATAATTATATCGATCAGCTAATCCAAGCTTTGGATGCGGGTAAGAATATCATTATCGAATTCGGCTCGCAATCGAATATGCTGTCTTATATGCTGGCTACCAATATGATTACCCGACGTATTCACGCCAGCTATGTCAAAAAAGCCGATCACTTTTTACAGACAAAAAATCCTCTAGATAAACCCCGTCAGTTAGTTATTACCATCGAAGAAGCACACCGTTTTTTAGACTCCAGTATCGTCCATCAAACTATTTTTGGCACGATCGCCAGAGAAATGCGGAAATATTTTGTTACCCTACTGGTAGTAGATCAGCGTCCATCGGGAATTGATAATGAAGTTATGTCCCAAGTGGGAACTCGGATCACCTGTTTGTTAAACGACGAGAAAGATATCGATGCTATTTTTACAGGGGTATCTGGCGCGCAGGGTTTGCGATCGGTTTTAGCCAAACTAGACTCCAAACAACAGGCTTTAGTATTAGGTCATGCCGTACCCATGCCCGTAGTAGTCCGTACTCGTCCTTACGATAGCGCATTTTATCAAGAAATTGGCGACCCCGATTGGGAAGAAATGCCCAACGAAGAAGTATACGCGGCGGCGGAAATTGCCAAAGCTGATCTGGGGTTTTGAACATTGAACAAGCAATGATAAATGAAGTGACTGTAAAAGAATTAAATTCTCTACCTCTACCTCCTGGTAATTCTGGACTGCCTTTAATTGGGGAGACAATCAGCTTTTTTAACGACCCCCAATTTCACCAAAAACGCCTGGCTAAATATGGCAAAATCTATCGCACTAACGTCCTTGGTAGTCCTACTGTAGTAGCTGTGGGCGCAGATGCCAATACTTTTTTATTCCGTAATGAAAATAAATATGTAGTTGCTACCTGGCCTAAAAGTACTAGGATTTTATTGGGTGGGTCATCTTTGGCAGTTAGTGGCGGTGAAGTTCATACTTCTCGTCGTAAATTACTGTACCAAGCCTTTCAACCGCGAGCTTTAGCTAGTTATATTCCTGCTATGGCACAGATTACTGCTAAATATCTAGAAAAATGGCAAAAAATGGGAACTTTGACTTGGTATCCAGAAATTAGAAATTATACATTTGATGTTGCAAGTAATTTGCTTTTAAGCAACGATGGTGGTTCCCAAACCCATTTAATTAAACTATTTGAAGAATGGGTAGCTGGTTTATTTAGTATTCCTCTGGCTTTACCTTGGACGAAATTTGGTAAAGCTCTACGCGCACGCAAACAGTTGTTAAAATATTTAGAACAGATAGTTAGCGATCGCCTGAATAACAATCGACTGGGAGAAGATGCTTTAGGATTACTAATTGCGGCGAAAGATGAAACAGGTAACAGCCTGAGTTTAACCGAATTAAAAGACCAGGTATTATTATTATTATTTGCAGGACATGAAACTTTAACCAGTGCGATCGCTTCTTTTTGTTTACTTACCGCCCAACATCCAGAAATTTTACAAAAACTGCGAGAGGAACAACAACAGTTTGATCAAGCTTCTAACCTAACTTTAGAAGATATCAATCGGATGACTTATCTCGAACAGGTACTTAAAGAAGTAATGCGAATTATTCCCCCTGTTGGTGGAGGTTTTAGAAAGGCAATTAAATCCTTTGAATTTAATGGTTATCGCATTCCTCAAGGTTGGGGCATACAATATCAAATCGCTCAAACCCATAAAGACGGTGAAATTTATTCGGATACTGAACTCTTCGATCCAGATCGTTTTTCTCCTACAAGACAAGAAGATCGGCAAAAAAGCTTTAGTTATATTCCTTTTGGTGGTGGCTTGAGAGAATGTTTGGGTAAAGAATTTGCTCGCTTAGAAATGCGTCTATTTGC
>JBHJNX010000038.1:0-12324 GCA_050330335.1 Pleurocapsa sp.
CTAAAACGCGATCGCCCTGACTCACCTCAAAACGACGATTGAGATCGAGGATGGTATTAACTGCACCACGATGATCGATGGCGACTCCTTTGGGTGTTCCTGTTGAGCCTGAAGTGTAGATCACATAGGCTAAATCTTCTGGTTTTTGAAGTGGCGCAGTGAAAATTTGAGGACTAATCTCAGAGTCATTCTCAAGCTCAGAGTCAACGGCAATGGTAGTAAGATTATCCTGTAAGTTTAGGGTATCTTGTAGCCAAGATTGAATCAGAATTATTTTAACTTCCCCTTGGGCTAAAAGATATTTTTGGCGATCGCTTGGAAGTTCGGGATCGATGGGGACATAAGCAGCCCCAGCTAAGAGAATCCCTAGAGTAGCCACTACTTGTTCCCAACCTTTTTCCATAATTACGGCAATTAATTGATTGGGCGCAGCATCCAAATCTTGTAACCGCTTGCTCAAGGCATAGGCGCGATCGCCTAATTCCTGATAAGTTAAGGTGCGATGGTCTGTAATTATGGCTAGTTGTTGGGGTTTTTGGGCTAATTGTCGGATAAACAGACTGTGTAGTAAATCTTCTGTCAGGGGTAGATCAGTACAATTAACCGCCTTAAATTGTTGCAGTTGACTGCTTGGTATTAGTTGAGAACTTTGATGACTTTGCCAACTCTCTGCTTCAGTTGCCAATTTTTCCAGCCAACGACAATAAGTAGCAAACATATCGTCCAGAAGTCCAGCAGGAAATAATTCTTCTACTGCATCCCAATTAAAGATTAATGCCCCTGCTTCTTCATAAACTTGGTGGTCGAGATATACTTGGGGGGTTTGGGAAATACCCCAGACTATTTTTCCTAACCAAGCTAAAGGCAAATCTCCATCCCTATCTTTAATTTGTGGGTTACCAAGCAAGCTGGTAAAAATGACGGGAAATGCTGCACCTGCATTGTTATCTTTCTGTTTGGCTAGTTCTCGCAGTAATCTGATTCCACTAACGTCACCGTAGTTGAGGTCTTCCCATAGTTGCAATTGAATCTGTTTGGCACGATTATAAAAACTGTCTGCTTGGGAATAAGCGATCGCCAGTAAATTGAGTGAAGTAAAATCCCCTACCAGTTCGTTAACTTGAGAATGAAAAGGAAACCGATTGAAAGTAGTCAAAGTAATTGTCAAGCGAGGATTAGTACTCCAAAGAGCTATAATTTCCCCAAAAGCAGCTAATAATCCCCCAGAAAGAGTTAAACCTACATCGAGAAATTTTTGTTTGAGTGGCTGCCATAGCTCTGGTGCTAAGGTATGAGTACGTCGGACGAAATGGGGTTGTTTAACAGTAGCTAGGCTTTTAGCTAAGGGTAATTCTGGTGCGTTTGGTAAGTCAATCAGTCGTTGTTGCCAATATTGCCAAGCCCGTTGATAGCGAGAAGATTGTTCCAGGGAATTGAGGGATAACACATAGTCTCGAAAAGAAAGTTCTAAAGGCTTAATTGCCAAATTGGGATTTTGATAGAAACGATGCCAATCTCTAAAAAGCAAACCCAAACTAGCAGCATCGGCAATAATGTTTTCAATGCTAAAACAGAGGCGATAATTTTGATCTGGTAAGTGCAGGGCGCAAATGTCAAACAACGGATAGCGATCCAATTGTCTCACTTGATGGGCGAGACGAGAACGTATTGCCTCTATTTGAATCTCAATTTCTGCTGAGGTTAATCCCCGCAGATCGATAATTTCTATCTGGTAAAGAGGAACTTCGGCTAAGATTTTTTGTTCGCCACTGGGCAAGATAACGCAGCGTAACATTTCATGTTGCAGAATAACTTGATTCCAAGCCCGTTCGAGTTTCTCGATTGACAGATCACTGGCAAACTCTAGATAAATATGGGTGGAAACGTTCCCCAATTCAAACATATTAGTTCTACCCATCCAATAGGCTTGTTGAATTTCATTAAGAGGAAAGGGTAAATAGCGAGTATGAGGATTGGGGGTAAGTGTAGGTAAGGCGGTATCTTCTTCAGCAATAGCTAGTTGTTCTAGAATTTCTCTAGCGATTTGAGCGATCGATATTCCTTGCAGTAATAAAGTCATCTTAACTTCTACTGCTAAACAAGTTTCGAGATGATTTTTTAATTCAATCGCCATAATCGAATCGAGTCCTAATCGATCTAATGGGCAATCGACTGGAATTGTTTTGCCGTTTGCACCCATAACCTTGGCGATAGTTTTACATAGGTAAGATTCTAGGCATGATTGTTGTTCGGGTTCTGGTAATGCTGCTAAAATTTCTCTGTTTAAATTTATTTCCGTTGGTTGACTAGTTTCTGTGTCGATACTTTGAACAGAAATCAAAGGCGATGGAAGTTCTTCATCGATCCAATAACGTTCTCTCTGGAAAGGATAATTGGGTAACGCCAAACACTGTCTGGAATAATCGCGATCGAATCCCGACCAATTTATCTCTACTCCTCGCAGATAAAGTTGTTTTAAACTTGCGAGTAATACCAACCAATCTTCAGTTTTCGGATCTAAGGAAGATAGCCATAAAGATTGAGAATCCTTTTCCAGACAACTTCTTCCCATTTTACTTAAAGTAGGTTTAGCCCCAACTTCGAGAAAGATGTCAATTCCATTAGCAGCCATGGCGCGAATACTGTCATAAAAACGAACTTGTTCCCGCAGATGTTTTCGCCAATAACCAGCATCGGGAATAAAATCATAAGGAAGTATATTTCCATTTAAATTAGAATATAAAGGAATTTTCGGGGGATTATACTCAATTTCTTGGGCTATTGTGGCAAAATCATCTAAAATTGGTTCTAATAGTAGAGAATGAAAGGCATGGGATACGGTTAAGACTTTCGTACCGATTCCTTGAGACTCAAGTTGAGTAACGATTTCTTGAACTTTAGTATTAACTCCAGAAATTACCGTAGCTTGTGGAGTGTTAACCGCAGCAAGATCAATTCGGCGATCGCTATGTTCTAACCAGGGACGAATCTGGGCTTCTGGGGCAAAAACAGCCACCATCATACCGTTGCGAGGTAAGCTTTGAATTAGTTGCGCCCGCTTGGCAATCAGTTTCAAACCATCTTCTAAACTAAATACTCCAGCCAAACAAGCAGCGACGTATTCCCCCACACTATGCCCCATTACCGCATCGGGAACAATGCCCCAAGATTGCCACAGTTGTGCTAGGGAGTATTCCAGGGCAAAGAGGGCAGGTTGAGTGTAGATAGTTTCGTCGATCAGATTGCTGTTGTTCGAGAAGAGTAGTTCTAATAAAGACTTATCTAAATAAGATTCCAGAATTTCCCCGCAGCGATTAAGTGTGTTTCTAAAAGTAGGCTGAGTTTGATAGAGTCGATGCCCCATACCTCTATACTGAGAACCTTGCCCTGTGAATAAAAAGGCGAGTTGGGGTTTTTTAATTGATAAAACTTGAAATGGGGGAGAATTTATAAGTTGTTGACGCAAAGATGCCGATGTGTCGGCAACAATAGCTAAACGATGCTCAAAGTGCCCTCTGCCTCCATTGGCAGAAAAACACAGATCCGCCAAACTAACTTCTGGATGGGAAGCTAAATATCGGTCAAATTTTCCTGCTAATTCAGTTAAAGCTTTTTGGTTTTTGGCAGATAAAGTTAAGAGATGATGTGGTCGTTCGGATTCTTGTGTCTCTATCTTTTCTGTTTCTGCGATCGCTTCTTCTAAAATTAAATGGGCGTTACTGCCATTCAAACCAAAGGAACTAACACCAGCAATCCTCTTTTGACCTCGATTTTCCCAAGGTGTAACCTGTGTGGGTACGACAAAAGGATAACGCTCCCAATTAATATGGGGGTTGAGTTGCTGTAAATGTAATGTGGGTGGAATTTCTTTGTGTTGTAGTGCTAAGACAACTTTAATTAGACTGGCAATACCCGCAGCAGCTTGCAAATGACCGATATTGGATTTAACCGACCCAATGGCTAGAGGAGTATCTAAAGTTCTTCCTTCGCCCATAACTGCCCCTAGTGCTTGTACTTCAATGGGGTCGCCTAATACCGTTCCCGTTCCGTGAGTCTCTACATAACTAATTAAATCCGATCTAATTCCTGCATTGGCTAAAGCCTGACGAATTAATTTTTGTTGGGCTACACCGTTAGGTACAGTTAAACCACCACTAGCACCATCTTGATCGATCGCAGAACCCCGAATCAATGCCAAAATGCGATCGCCCGAAGCAACTGCATCTTTCAGGCGTTTGAGAACCACAATTCCCCCACCTTCCCCGCGACTAAAACCATTGGCTGCTGCGTCAAAGGGTTTACAACGACCGTCAGGAGAGAGCGCACCTGTTTGGGAAAGAGAGATGAGAATGTCTGGAGAGAGTAATAGATCTATTCCCCCTGCCAATGCCATAGAACATTCTCCTAAACGCAAACTCTGACAGGCAAGATGAACAGAGGTTAAAGAAGAAGAACAAGCAGTATCTACCGCTAAAGAAGGACCTTGTAAGCCAAGGAAATAGGAAATACGCCCCGCAGTAAAACTAAATCCATTTCCTGTAGCGAAGTAAGCATCGTAGTTATTGAGATTATTGCTTTTAGATAACAGTTCTAAATAGTTATTGACTGTAACACCAATAAACACACCAGTGGGACTATTTACCAGGCGATCTGGTGCTTGACAGGCATTTTCTAAAGCTTCCCAAGCTATTTCCAGTAATAATCTTTGTTGGGGATCCATATTTTTGGCTTCTCTAGGAGAAATACCAAAAAATTCTGCATCAAAGCGATCAATTTCTTCTTGAAGAAAACCACCATAACCAGAAGCTATCTTACCAGGTTGGATCGCCGAATTGGAATTACAGTAAAATTCTGAATCCCAACGGGACTGGGGGATTGCGGTGATAGCATCGACTCCATTTTTGAGTAGTTGCCAATAATTTTCGGGATTGTTGGCACCCCCTGGAAAACGGCAACCCATGCCAATAATCGCGATCGGTTCTTGGTATTGTTGGAGTTTTGCCCGCAAATTTTTAATTTCTTGCAGGGAATCAAGCAGTATTTGTTGTCTGTCTATTTCTGCTTTCATAATTTAATTATTTTTGTTTAGTTCTTCGGCTAGGAGTTGTACTAATTCTGCTTCGGAAAAGCGATCGCTTGCAGGAGTGACTAAGTTGTGGTCTTTTTGGTCTAGATGTAAAATCTCTTCAAGCAAATATCCAGAAAGAACTTCCAGGTTGGGATAGTCAAAGGCGATGGTTGAGGAGAGGGCATGGTTTAGCTTGCTTTCCAGTCTGGTTTTGAATTCTACTGCCATTAAAGAGTCTATGCCGATGGTAAAAAAGCGAGTTTGTCGACTAATGACTTCGGAACGATCTAAGTTAAGAATTTGCCTGAGTTCTTCTTGGAGATAATTAATTAACAGTTCTTGGCGTTGATTGGGCAAGCTAGTTTGTAACTGTTTAGTCCAGTCTTCAGTGATTGAAATTGAACGAGTTGGATCTGGTGGTGAGGTAATCTTTTCTAGTAGAGGAGAACGAGATTTAGTTTCATAGACAGATTTAAATTTCTGCCGATCAAGATCAACTACTGTTTGTTGGGCAACTCCTGCAACAATTAAATCCCCCATTAAATCGAAGGCTGCTGGTAGGGGTAAGGGTTTGATTCCTGTTTGTGCTAAGGAAATTGCTTCGGCTGAGGAAACCATTCCTCTGGTGGTAAAACTACCCCAATTAATACTTAAAGCAGGAAGTCCCAAGCGATGACGATATAGAGCTAAAGTATCTAAGTAGTGATTGGCTGCTGCATAGTGACCTAACTCTTTAGCACCCCAAACCGCAGCAGCAGAAGAAAACAGCACAAAAAAGTCTAAATCTTTGCTTTGGGTAAGTTGGTGTAAAATCCATGCCCCATGAACTTTAGGCTTAAGTACAGCAGCTAAACTAGATGGTGACATCTCCGCGATCAGATCGAGACTACCAATTCCCGCAGCATGAATGATTCCTCGCAAAGATGGCAAGGTTTTAATAATCGCTTCTAAACTATTGCGATCGCTCACGTCCGCAGAGAAAATTTCTAGTTTGATTCCTTGGTGTTCTAATTGCTTAATTGTCTCAATGGTGGATGATGGTAATTCTTCTAGTTTGCTTCTGCCAACTAAGACGAGATGTCGCGCGCCTCGATCGCTTAACCATTGGGCAACCTTTAAACCCAAATTTCCTAGTCCACCAGTAATTAAATAAGTACCATTAGAATGCAGAGAAAATTGTTGACTTGTTGTAGGTAACTGACTTTCGATCAATCGAGGAACGTAACGTTTACCTTGGCGAAAGGCTAATTGAGTTTCTTCCTCTGGTGCTAAAATTTCTTGCAGGATACTATCTG
This sequence comes from Pleurocapsa sp., assembly GCA_050330335.1. Lineage (GTDB taxonomy): Bacteria > Cyanobacteriota > Cyanobacteriia > Cyanobacteriales > Xenococcaceae > Waterburya. Next base: position 6,364 of record JBHJNX010000038.1, read on the forward strand.
CTGAGTCTTCAATGGTAGCTGTTCCATCTAGATCTAGTGACCCTCCCCAGAGTTGGGGATGTTCTAAGGCGATAACTTTTCCTAAACCCCATAGACAAGAAGTTTCTAAAGCTGTTTCTTGAGGGTCTGTTTCTAGTACGGGTTGGCTATTTTGCGCGATCAACCACAATGGTACTTCGATTTGATTGGCAATTACTTGCTGGACGATCTGAATTAAACTGCCAGTATTTTTTTCAACCGATAAACAATTGTCTAAACTCCATAAATAAACGATACCTAGACAAGACGAAGAGATGGGGAGATGGGGAGACTCGGAAATAGGATGATCTGCATAGATAATTTCTACACTGTGTCCCAATTTTTTCAGTTTCTCAGCTAGACTATCACCTACACCAGTACGATCGCTCAAAATAATCCAGTAGCCAGATTTAGGAGAAGATGGGGTTACGGTTTTTGTTTGGAGTTGCCATTGAATCTGATACAACCAATTTGACTCTTTAGGGCGATCGCCTGAAACTATGGTGTTGAGACTTTGAGAACGCGCCCGTTTTAAACACATTCCCTTGATTTCGGCGACTAATTGTCCTTCTGGGTTAAATAATTGAAAATCCCCGATGAAAGTTTCTTCCTCCCGATCTTTAAGGGGGCGTAAAATCCCCTGACTCCAAACTTTGCTGAGGCAATTACAATACAGTCGAACTTCTTCGTAAGCGATGGGCATATAACTTGCTTGCTGATTTCTACTTGCTGACGGTAAGGCAAAGGGAATAACTTGCAAACAAGCATCGAGTAAAACGGGATGAATTTGATAGCTGTTGACTTCGGCTACCAGATTTGAAGGTAATGCAACTATCGCCAATGCCTCTCCATCTCTACGCCACAGTTCGGCGATCGCTTGAAAAGAGTCTCCATAGTTGATGTTTCTTTGTTGGTATTCTTCATAGCATTGAGTAGGAGAAATTGTTTCGGTGCATCTGGATTGAATTTCTGTTAGTTCAATTTTGTTATTGATGGGTTGACTGGTTGTCTTGCTAATTATTCCTGTGGCGTGTAATTTCCAATCGGCAGGGCATTTTAGGTTTTGGCTATAGATTTTCCAGTGATAAGTTTGGGAGGAACTAGGAGATAAAATCAATTGCAGTTGATAAACTTCATCGGTAGGGAAAATTAATGCTTCTTGTATACTGACATTGGCGATCGCGTATAATTCCCCCTGAAAAACTTTGTTTGCTGCGGTGGCAGCCATTTCTAAATAAGCCGTTCCAGGCAAGACTATTAGGTCGTGAACTCTATGATCTCTCAGAAATGGTAAAGATTCTAGACTAATTTGAGACTGAAAGATAATTTCTGTGGCTGGTGAATTTAAGCGATCGCCTAAGAGAGAATGCTGTGGCGATCGCCCTTGGTTCCTGAATAGTTCTGAAGTAGTATCTTTAGTTTGAGCAATAATTAAATGTTGTTCGATCTCTTCTATTTTGGGAAATGAAGCTGTAGTAATAAATCCCTGAGATTGAAGTAAATTCTGCCATTGTGAGGAAGATAAAAAGGGAGTATGGTAACGTAAATTGAGGTCTTCTAATTCTTGCAAAACTAAACCAAAACTTAGCTCAAAGCAAAGACTATTTTGAGTTAGTTCTAATAACCAAAGTTGTCCTAAAGGAGCTAATAAAGAGTTGAGATTATTGAGAGTTTTTGAGATATTTTTAGTGGCATGAACGACATTAGCAGCAATAATTAGATCGTAACTAGCTAGTTGATAACCTTGTTGAATTAAATCCTGTTCTATATCGAGAATTTGATAATCAATAAAATCGGATTGACTAAATTCTTGTTGGGCTTTTTGAAGAAATAGAGGAGAAACATCGGTAAAAGTATAACTAGCATTGGTGGATGATAATAAGGGTAGTAAAGCTTGAGTTGTTCCTCCTGTCCCTGCGCCAATTTCTAGAATATTTATTTTTTGATTCTTGGGGATTGAGGCGAGGAATTTTTCTAACAGTTTAGTAGCGATCGCATTATGATATTTTGCTAAAGGTAATTCTCGATTAATGGCGATTATGTTGTCAAAAGAACCATTGGGAAATAATATTTCTCTCGGGTTTTCTTTTCCTTGAAGAATCGCAACAAGATTTTCGCCACAGCGTTCTAATAATTGCCTTAAAGGAGAAAATTTAGAACATTCTAGTTTAAGGGATGGTGTCAGATTTTTGGGCGATAATTCTCTTGATTTAATTAAGTCCAGAATTCGAGTTAGTAGTTGTCGATAATTAGATTGAAAATTAAACCGTTCGATTAACTGTTTTGCCGAAAATTGAGTTGCTTCTGGTAGGGAAATACCCAAATTTTCAAAAGCACGATGCAAATAATTAAGACATAAACAGTTTAATTGTTCTTGTTGTTCGTTAACCTCAATTAAATTTAATTCAGTTAAACCTAAATCGCTTTGTAAATTCCCCGTTGCTAGTAAAGATAACCACAATTGTTGACTAGGACGAGTTGTTGTTAGAGAAGAATTAATCCAATAACGTTTTCTTTGAAAAGGATAAGTTGGTAACTCGATTTTAGTTCGCTGATAGTTGCGATCAAATTCTTGCCAATTAATTTCTACTCCTTGAAGATATAATTCACTCAAACTTGTCAGTAAAACCGACCAATCTTCTGTAGTTTGTTTGAGGGATGATAGCCATAAACCGCGATCGCAGCAACGACGACCCAAATTAATCAAAATAGGATTTGCCCCTATTTCCAGAAAAATATCGGTTTGTTTGTCCTCAAGTGTGGCTATTCCTCTGGCAAATTGTACTGGTTCGACGATGTGACGACACCAATAATCTATAGAAGTAATTTCTTCTTCAACAAATTTACCGTTAAGATTGGAAATTATAGGAATCTGGGGTAAATGATATTCGATTTGACTTGCTGTTGCGCGGAAAGAATCTAGTATCGATGTAACTAGAGGGGAGTGAAAGGCATGGGAAACATTGAGACGACGAAAATCTACATTTTGCGATTCTAGCTGTTGTAAGATTGATTCTACCGACTCAGTTAAACCAGAAATAACTGTATGGTGAGAACCGTTAACCGCAGCAATACTGACAGACTGACGATAAGGCGCGATCGCTTTAGAGATAAAATCGACTGATGCAAATATCGCTACCATCATGCCATTGTGAGGCAAAGACTGCATTAATTTAGCTCTTTGGCAAATGAGTTTTAAGCCATCTTCTAAGCTAAATACTCCAGCCAAACAAGCAGCGACGTATTCTCCCACACTATGCCCCATTACTACATCGGGAATGATACCCCAAGATAGCCACAATTGTGCTAAAGAGTATTCCAGGGCAAAGAGGGCGGGTTGAGTGTAGATAGTTTCGTCTAACAGATTGGTAGATGAACCATAGAGTAGTTCTAATAAAGATTTATCTAAATAAGGTGCGACAATGGCAGCACAGCGATCGATTGTCTCTCTAAAAATGGGCTGAGTTTGATAGAGTCGATCGCCCATTCCCTTATACTGAGAACCCTGTCCTGTAAATAAAAAGGCGACTTTGGGTAAGGTTTGACTCTCTAGGAATTTGGTAATAAATTGGCGGGAAATTAATTGTTGTTGTAAAGATGCTGGAGTTTCAGCTACTACCGCTAGACGATGCTCAAAATGTTCTCTCCCTGTATTGGCAGTAAAACAAAGGTCTGCTAAAGAAATTTGGGGATGATTACCGATAAACTCAGTATATTGCTCAATTGCAGCTTCTAACGCCTTCTCAGTTTTAGCCGAGAGAGTTAATAAGTGTTGTGGGCGGTCTTCTGTGGGATAAGTCCGATCACGATCTTGAACGAATTCTTCCACAATAACGTGGGCGTTAGTGCCACTAAAACCAAAAGAACTAATTCCAGCAAGGCGAGAAGCAGATGTTTGCCAAGAAAGTGGTTGACGGGGAATAATTACCGTATCTGGAATGGTTATTTGAGGATTGAGTTGTTGCAGATGCAGATGAGGGGGAATCGTTTGTTGTTGTAGTGCCAAAATAACTTTGATTAAACCAGCAATCCCAGAAGCAGATTCAAGATGTCCGATATTGGTTTTAACTGAACCGATCGCCAGAGGTAAATCACGATCGCGGTTTTGACCTAAAATTGTTGTAATGGCTTCAACTTCAATCGGATCTCCTAAAGAAGTTCCTGTGCCGTGGGCTTCTAGATAACCGATCTGTGATGGTTGAACTTTGGCATCATCTAGGGCAGCTTGAATCAACTCCTGTTGTGCTATTCCGTTGGGGACTGTTAAACCGCTACTTCGTCCGTCTTGATTGACCGCAGAACCGCGAATTACGGCTAAAATGTTGTCTCGATCTGCTACTGCTTCTTTCAATCGTTTGAGAACGATCACCCCACAGCCTTCCCCCCTAACATAACCATTAGCACTGGCATCAAAGGTTTTACAACGACCATCTGCTGCCATCAGGTTGGCTTTAGATAAAGCTAAACTATTATAGGAAGACAAAATCAAATTGACTCCACCCGCTAACGCCAAGTTACATTCATGACGACGCAAGCTTTGAACCGCCAAATGTACGGCAACTAAAGATGAAGAACAGGCTGTATCGATCGCCATTGCTGGCCCTTGGCAGCCAAACAGATAAGCTAATCTGCCAGCAGCAGCATTAAGACTATTTCCCGTCGCGTAGTAGGTATCGATCGCTTCTTCCCCTACCTGTCGAATTAGTTCGCTATAGTCGTTATGAGAAATACCGACAAAAATTCCACTCTTGCTGCCCTGAAGTTGGTTCGGGGCGATCGCTGCCCGTTCCAAAGCTTCCCAACTAACTTCTAGTAACAATCTCTGTTGAGGGTCGATACTAATCGCTTCGCGGGGAGAAATACCAAAAAATTGAGGGTCGAATTGGTCTAGATCCTTTAAAAAACCACCGTATTTTAGATTGTGGCAAGAGCGATCGCTCTCGGTTTCAGAAATAGCATCAATTCCCTTTGCTAGTAATTGCCAATATTCTTGGGGGTTACTAACTCCACCGGGAAAACGACAACCCATCCCAATAACGGCGATCGCTTCGTGTTTGAGTCGTTCGTATGCTTCAACTTTGGTTTTTAGTTGTCTAAGTTTTAACAGTATTTCTGGGGATAAATCCCGCAGGTTTAACGAAGTCGAAGCAGACTCCATCTTTTCAAGGCGGAGTACCTTCGACTCGGCATTTTTTTGGCTCATAGCTTTAATAATGTTTCTATTTCTTGAATTTCTTGCAGCAATAATTGCTCTATTTTTTGAGGTTCAATTGACGAAGTCGAAGCAGGCTCGGTCTTTTCAAGGCGGAGTACCTTCGACTCTATTACTGTTGATTCTTGAGGATTATTTGCTTGAATTGTGGTGTGGAAAAAGTCTTCTAGATATTTGGTTAATTTATCTATATTGGAATAATTAAAAATTAAACTGACAGGAAAAACATTGGCAAAATCTCGCTCTAAACAACTTTTAAGTTCCACTGCCATCAAAGAGTCCATGCCCAGTTCAAAAAAGCCTTGTTGAAAACTCATGGAGGTGGATTTCAATTTCAAAATCTTAGCTAATGTGGTTTGTAAATAGATTTTTAATTGATTTGAAACTTCCTTTGATGGTAACTGTTGTAATCGCTCTAACATACTTCCTGAAGCTGACGCAGGAGAAGTGGTTTTAATGTTAGTAATTGGTGCAATTTGCTCGAATAACAATCTCGGTCGTCGAGATTGATAAAATGTTTGAAACCGATGCCAATCTACTTGGGCTACTGTAGTTTGAATCGAGTTACTACTCAACAAAGTTTCCAACGCTTGAATCGCTGTTTCTGAAGTCAATGGAGTAATACCCAGACGACTTAATTTAGTCTTGAATTCGGCATCCGCCATATTTTCCCCTGCCCAAGGTCCCCAATTAATACTCCAAGTGGGCTGTCCCAGACTCGATCTATAGTG
>JBHJNX010000039.1:0-27589 GCA_050330335.1 Pleurocapsa sp.
AACATTGCTAAATTGTATTTTAAATTACCTTTAGTATTGTTTAATTACTGCCTGTACTCTAGATTTTTATGTATTTTATGACTTGTTTTCAGTACAAAACATTAAAAAAAATAAAGTATCTAAAATTACTTTTTTATTTTTGTTAGTACAAATCCACTGCTTATGCCAATCAATATTTAAACTTAAATTGATATTTGATGATATCAATTAAAATATCATAAATTACATAAAAAAAACGCGTTTCAATCAAATAAAAACGCGAAATTAAAAATATCAGCCATAAGTACTAGACTCAATACTTTAGTATTAAGTAATATTAACTATGTTATAAGCAGCAATTATTTTTTTTAGGTGATCTCATAATCGCCATTGTCATCTTCTTCAATGTTTAGTTCAGTGCCTTCTCCACCCCTAACATCAATAATGTTGTTTCCATTGAGACTAATGCTACCAGTAATTGGATCGAAGCCAATATGATCGTCATCAGTTATACCCGCTATAATGATCTTGTCTTCACCCAACTCAAAATCGGCAATTGTATCGATTGAACCATCAGCAAAATCTTCAACATCAAAGACAAAGACATCTTGTCCCTCATTACCAAACAACAAATCTGAACCAGATCCACCTAAGATAGTGTCGTTACCCTCACCACCGAAAATGGTGTCATCACCTGGACCACCAAGGATAATGTCATCACCTGGACCGCCGAAAAGAAGATCGTCTCCATCACCACCTAAGATAGTGTCGTTACCTTCACCACCTAAGATAGTATCGTTCCCAGCACCACCTTGTAAAAAATCATCACCTGGACCGCCAAAAATTAAATCTCGACCACCCCTTCCATCTATAAAATCACCTTGTCTTGAGCCAAAAAGCACGTCTGCTTCATCTGTTCCTATGATATGTAATCCAGTACCATCAAAGCCCGTGGGATCTACTAATGTTTCAATAATTTCAATAATTGAAGACATGATTTTTTAAAAAATCGATAACTACTCTTCCATGTAAGTGTACAGTATATTTGTTGAGATGCAGGAGTAAATTGAATTTTAATTAAATCACTACGAAATTCGTGTCCTAAATGAATTTGTTCGTAGAATAGCGAACATTGTTTACCTGTAATGGGATGATTGTGATTGAGAGTAATATTTCTCGAACCAGATTGATTCTTGTCTCTACTACCTCTTCTGCGACTGTTACTTGCTCTTTCTTGCTGTAATTTTTCGCTTAAATCTCTACCGCAGTTTTTACAGATAGCAAAACCTTGTTTTTCAAAACCCTTACCCTTTCCTAGTACCCCTGAATTAGCCAGGAAAAAAGGACCACCTTGACTCATATAAAGCATTAAGTTCTTGTTGCGATCGCTGTTGGTCAGAATTTAATTCTTTTAACTGTCTTTGTTGAATTGATATGCGATCGTTAAATCTTTGTTTGCGTTGATGTTCGGTAACTAAAACGCTAGCAGTAGTAGCAGGTACAGATAGTAATCCCGTTAAAGCTGCTTACTTAATATTTTTACTAATGATTAAATTTAAACCTAAGCCAATACTAAAAGATACGCTGCTAATAATCAGCCATTTTTTGCTCATGAGGTTTTCTAACTAACAGTGGTGAGAGGAGTCTTCTGTAGTTGTATCCAATGCTAAATAAAGACGACTCGCAGTCCAATTACTGATAGCTGCCAATACTAAAGGTAAATATAAAGCTTTAACTTTAATTTTGCGGTTACGGATGAATCTTTGCCATCTTCTTTCAGTACTCTGAGCCTTGGTTGCACGACTGGGAACATAAGATTCCCATTCACTTAAGTTAATTTTACCGCTACAGATTAAGGCATTAATCATCCAAGCCAATGCTTTGAGGTGACGTAAATCTCTATATTGGCTGTGTTGACTTAATAAACTGAATTGTTCTTATTGGAAGTGACGGAGATATTAATTCTAATATCAAAGGTGATTCTCTTGAGACGAATTCGTTTCCCTCTTTTGCCAGTAGCCAATTAAATCGTATTAATGGGAAGTCACCGTGTCCCAACCCTAAACATAACAATGCTTATGTGCAACTTTGTTTAGGTTTTTAGTAGGTGCGATAGCAGCGTATTTATTCCCTTAACTTTACTTAACCTCTAAAATTAGAGAGAACCTTAAGCAATGTCTCTATGTCTCAGTCTACTAACGGCACTAGCAGCAACCATAACAGCGTCAAAACCACCGTGGCTGAAAATGTAATTCGTATACGGGGGGCGAGACAGCATAATTTAAAAAATATTAATTTGGAGTTACCCCGCAATAAGTTAATCGTCTTTACTGGGGTATCTGGTAGCGGTAAGTCTTCTTTGGCATTCGATACGATATTTGCTGAGGGACAGAGGCGGTATGTAGAATCTTTAAGTGCTTATGCCCGACAGTTTTTAGGACAGTTAGATAAACCAGATGTGGATGCCATTGAGGGTTTGAGTCCGGCAATTTCTATAGATCAAAAATCTACTTCTCACAATCCCCGTTCTACTGTAGGGACGGTAACAGAAATTTACGATTATTTCAGACTATTATTCGGACGAGCAGGAGAACCCCACTGTCCTCATTGCGATCGCTCTATCATACCTCAGACAATAGATCAGATGTGCGATCGCATTATGGCATTGCCAGAAAAAACTAAGTTTTTAATTCTTGCTCCTGTGGTGAGAGGTAAGAAAGGGACGCACAAACAATTATTATCTAGTTTGATGTCTCAAGGTTTCGTCCGCGTTCGTATTAACGGGGAAGTACAGGAATTAGATAACAAGATTCAATTGGATAAAAATCACCAACACGATATCGAAGTTGTAGTAGATCGTTTAATTGTCAAACCTGGAATTGAGGAACGTCTGGCAGATTCTTTGGCTACCTGTTTGCGCCTTGCTGAAGGAATTGCGGCGATTGATCTCGTCGATGCTACGGAAGCTACACCAGCCAATATTGTCTTTTCTGAAAATTTTGCCTGTCCCGAACACGGTGCAGTCATTGAAGAATTATCTCCCAGATTATTTTCTTTTAATTCCCCTTATGGTGCTTGTGAAAAATGTCACGGCTTGGGGAGTTTGCGGACTTTTTCCCCAGAATTAGTAGTTCCCGACCCCACACAACCAGTTTACAGCGCGATCGCCCCTTGGTCAGATAAAGATAATTCTTATTATCTCTCGTTATTGTACGGTGTGGGACAGGCTTATGGTTTTGAGATTCAAACTCGTTGGGATAAGTTAAGTCAGCAACAGCAAAATGTGATTCTCTTTGGTGCTGATGAGCCGATTTATTTTGAATCTGATTTTGGGCGTGGCGAGCCTAAAGGCTATCACCGTCACTATTCTGGCGTGTTGAAGATGTTGGAGCGCAACTATCAAGAAACTAACTCCGAATCCATCAAACAAAAGTTGGAACAGTATTTAATTGATCAACCCTGTGAAGCCTGTCAGGGTAAGCGATTAAAACCAGCATCCCTATCGGTGAGTTTGGGACAGTATCGCATTAATGATTTAGTAAGTGTTCCAATTCGGGAATGTCTCCACAGAACTCATAATTTACAACTTACCCACCGTCAGGCATTAATTGGGGAATTAGCTCTAAAAGAAATTAAAGCTCGTTTGCAGTTTTTACTGGATGTCGGGTTAGATTATTTAACTTTGGATCGCGCCGCCATGACTCTATCGGGAGGAGAAGCGCAACGAATTCGGTTAGCTACTCAAATCGGTGCTGGTTTGACGGGGGTGCTATATGTTTTAGATGAACCCAGTATCGGTTTGCATCAACGAGATAACGATAAGTTGTTAGTTACTCTGAAAAAGCTCAGAGATTTAGGTAATACTCTAATCGTAGTAGAACATGACGAGGATACTATTCGCAATGCCGACAGTGTTGTAGATATTGGCCCTTTGGCTGGGGTACATGGTGGGGAAATTGTGGTTGCTGGTGAATTGGAAGAGTTATTAAGTTCTGAAACTTCGGTTACGGGGGCATATTTATCGGGAAAGAAAGTTATTCCTACTCCTCAACAAAGGAGAAAAGGCAAAGCGATCGCTCTACAGTTAAAAGACTGTCACCAAAATAATCTTCAACACATCGACGTAGTCTTCCCCCTGGGTAAATTTGTCTGTGTTACGGGTGTATCTGGTAGCGGTAAATCTACTTTAATTAATGAGTTACTCCATCCTGCTTTAAAACACCATCTGACTCGTAAAGTTCCTTTTCCCAAACAGTTAGGAGAAGTTAAAGGTTTAGAAGCAATTGATAAAGTAATTACTATCGATCAATCTCCTATTGGTAGAACACCTCGTTCTAATACTGCTACTTATACAGGGGTGTTTGATGCCATCCGTGCTATTTTTGCTGAAACCATCGAAGCTAAAGCTAGGGGTTACAAGCAAGGCAGGTTTTCTTTTAATGTTAAAGGAGGGCGTTGTGAGGCTTGTAGCGGACAGGGGGTTAATGTGATTGAAATGAATTTTCTCCCTGATGTTTACGTACAATGCGATGTGTGTAAGGGGGCGAGGTACAATCGGGAAACTCTTCAGGTGAAGTATAAGGGCTATTCGATTGCCGATGTTTTGGACATGACAGTAGAAGAAGCACTTGAGACTTTTAAAAATATCCCCCGCGCCAATAAGAAATTACAAACTTTAGTTGATGTAGGTTTGGGCTACATTAAATTGGGACAACCCGCACCAACTTTATCTGGTGGAGAAGCCCAACGGGTTAAACTAGCTTCGGAGTTATCTCGCCGCGCTACAGGAAAAACTCTCTATCTCATCGACGAACCTACTACAGGTTTATCTTTTTATGATGTTCATTGTTTATTAAATGTCTTACAACGTCTGGTTGATAAAGGTAACTCTCTAATCGTCATCGAACACAACTTGGATGTAATTCGCTGTTCTGACTGGGTAATTGATTTAGGGCCAGAGGGAGGAGATAAAGGGGGAGAAATTATCGCTACTGGTACGCCAGAAGAAGTAGCACAAAATCACAATTCTTATACGGGTAAGTATTTACAGCAAGTATTGACTAGATATCCCGTCACTGCCGATCTCAATTGATTTAATTTTTTGTATTTTTCTAACTAACCGCCCGGAAAATCTAAAAATAAAGCGATCGCTCTACACATACATTAATTTTTGCTGTTAGTTTAATAGAAAGTTGAATTGAGATAAACCCTAAAATTATTATATTCAATGACTGTTCGAGCTTTTTGGCGAGCCACCAAAGTTGAAACCGCTCAATCTCCATTAGACACTATCCATCTAAAAATATTTTATCCTGCTCAAATGTCTGATGATCAGCTTAGTAGAAATATGGGAGTTGTCCCTGCAAATTCACAACTAGCACCGTTTCCAGTGGTGATTTTTTTTAACGGTTTTAACTGCGATGCTCAAATCTATCAATGGTTAGCAGTAGAATTAGCTAACCGGGGCTTAGTAGTTATCTTATTTAACTGGGTTGCGGAAAATCTCCCCGGATTTATTGGTTTAACCCCTGGTGTGGATTTATCTTGCTTAAGTCCTTCTAGTTACGGAAAAAGTCCTAGTGCTTTAGTATTGCCGGCATTATTAGAAGAATTAGAAGAATTACAAAATTCAGGAATTTTGACAGGAATGCTTGACTTAGACAATATTATTTTAGGAGGACATTCAGCAGGGGGGAGAATTGCCTTAGAAAATGCCAATCCTAATTTTTTCCCTCAAGTCAAAGCTTCTTTTGCCTATGCCGCCCACAGTGCCGCTGGAACAAGTATGGGTTATGCCGCAGAAACTATTTTGCCTTTACCTGATTCTTTACCCATGTTAATTATGGGGGGAACTTGTGATGGAGTAATTGCTAACAGTGCCCATCGTTATGAAATGTCCCCCGATGCAACTCTGGCGATAAAACGTACATTTTTAGAGGCAATTTCTGGGGAAAGAAATGATAGTTATTTAGTGCTGTTACAAGGAGCAAATCACTTTTCTATGGCTACGCCCATTGACTCCACTACAGGGAGAGCTTTTTTGGATTTTCCCTGTACTCAATCAGAGACAGCAATACACGCTTTAATAGCAGAAATAATCGGGCTTTTTCTCGATGCTCATATTCGCAGTTCAAGGTCGGCTTATCACGCTCTTGAAAAACTTTTCAATGATGATAATGTTCTGATTGAATCCTGTTTAAGGAAATAATATTTCGCTTACTAATAAGTCATTAAGATTAAGGAAAATTTCCGCCAAAAAAAGTAAATCTCTCTATATTTGAACGGTAAATTAAACAAGCAATAATTTTATGTCTTATTTGATTGAAGCAATTTTAAATTCCGAGGAAAAAAACGATCTCAGAGAATTCATCAGTGAGTTAACCACATCCAAACAACAGTATTTATTACGCAATGATATTCTCAATTGCTTTAATTCATTTTCTCAAAACAAGCCCAATCCAGATAAATACTATCATCATTCCACCCTGGGTAAGCTAATTTACTATACTCAAGAGATTATCCTCGAACAAGAAAGCATTTGTCTGATTATTCGTCCTAAGATTGCTCAACAAGAAGCCTATCGGGTATTTGAAGATTTAAACTACGAATCGATGACGGTTCAACAATTATTAGACACCCGCGATCGCTTTGTCAATCATTTTCATCCCGAAGAAGGAGACGTATTTGAAATTGATTTTCGCCCCTTCTACGATTATTCTCCAGTGATTCGCGATTCTAAAAACATTGGCAGGGGAGTACAATTTCTCAATCGCTATCTTTCTAGTAAACTATTTCAAGACCCCAATCAATGGTTAGAAGCCCTTTATAATTTTTTAAGTCTCCATCGTTACAACGGCACTACCCTACTAATTAACGGCAGAATCAAAAATCGCCAACAATTGAGCGATCGCGTTAAACAGGCATTAAATTTGGTAGGAGGATTGCCAAAAAATCAACCCTATGAAGAATTTTACTTTGAACTACAAGATTTGGGTTTTGAACCGGGTTGGGGAAATACTGCCAGTAGAGTTAGAGAAACCCTAGAAATTTTAGATGAATTGATTGATTCTCCTGACGACAGGGTTCTCGAAGCCTTTTTGTCTCGGATTCCGATGATCTTCGGCATTGTCTTAGTATCGGTTCATGGTTGGTTTGCCCAAGAAGGAGTTTTAGGTCGTTCGGACACTGGTGGACAGGTAGTTTACGTCCTCGATCAAGCCAGAAGTTTAGAAAAACAACTACAAGAAGATATTTCTCTGGCTGGTTTAGATAGTCTGAAAATTGAACCCAAAATAGTTATCCTAACTCGCTTGATTCCCAATAGTGATGGAACTCGCTGTAATGAAAGATTAGAAAAAGTCCATGGAACTGATAATGCCTGGATTTTGCGCGTCCCGTTACGAGAATTTAACCCTAATCTGACACAAAACTGGATTTCTCGCTTTGAAATCTGGCCCTATCTCGAAACCTATGCCATTGATGCTGAAAAAGAACTTTATGCCGAATTTCAAGGTATTCCCGACCTAATTATCGGCAACTATTCTGATGGTAATCTAGTTTCCTTTCTGCTTGCCCGTCGCTTAAAAGTTACCCAATTTACCATCGCCCATGCTTTAGAAAAGTCGAAGTACTTGTTTAGTAATTTGTATTGGCAAGACAATGAGTCTGCTTATCACTTTTCCTTACAATTTACTGCTGATTTAATTGCCATGAATGCAGCTAACTGTATTATCAGCAGTACCTATCAAGAAATTGCCGGCCGAGCAGATAGTGTAGGACAATATGAGTCTTATGAGAATTTCACCATGCCCGACCTTTACCATGTGGTCAATGGCATTGAATTATTTTCTCCCAAGTTTAATATTGTTCCCCCTGGAGTTAACGAAAATATTTACTTTCCCTACACCCGTTCAGGCGATCGCATTGCTTCTAAGATAGAAAAATTAGAAGAATTACTCTTTACTACTGAAGATTCTAGTTTTATTTTCGGCAAGCTAGAAGACCCTAGCAAACGCCCCCTCTTTTCCATGGCAAGATTAGACCGCATCAAAAATCTGACTGGTTTAGTAGAATGTTTCGGGCGATCGCACCAGTTACAAGAAAGATGCAATCTAATTTTAGTAGCAGGTAAAATTCACGGGGCAGAAACCGAAGATAATGAAGAACGAGAAGAAATTGAAAAAATGTATCGCCTCATTGAACAATACAATCTTCATGGCAAGATGCGGTGGTTGGGTTGGCGTTTACCCAAAAGTGAATCTGGCGAAATCTATCGAGTCATTGCTGATCGCCAAGGTGTATTCCTTCAACCTGCCTTATTTGAAGCCTTTGGTCTAACTATCCTCGAAGCAATGATTTCTGGCTTACCCACCTTCGGAACTCAATTTGGTGGTCCTTTGGAAATAATTCAAGATGGAGTTAATGGTTTTTATATCAACCCCACTAATTTAGAAGAAACTGCTGGCAAAATTCTAGAATTTACTGCTAAATGCGATCTCCACCCCGATTATTGGCACGAGATTTCCGAGCAAGGTATGGAGAGAGTTTATAGTACCTATACTTGGAAAATTCATACTACGAGATTGCTATCTCTGGCTCGTATTTATGGTTTTTGGAACTATAATTCTAAAGAACAACGGGAAGATTTGCTGCGTTACATCGAGGCTTTATTTTATTTAATTTATAAGCCAAGAGCAAAACAACTGCTGGAACAACACTGGCAGAGGCATCAATAATATGAAGTCCGCTTAATTACTTACTACAAAATCTTTGCGTCTTTGCGCGAGCTTTAATTAAAATTATTCAAACGAACTTCATATAAGCAGTTATTTTCTTGACTATATTTGTTAATAGTTATTGATTGTTTAACTTAAAACTATGTTCTACATTTTGCATATTATCATTAAAATTTAGATGACCGCGTAAATAATTTACTTGTACGGGATAGGCAAACCCAATCGACTGCTTATCGAATTCTTGTTTGATTTTTAAATTGATTTCTTGTTGAACGTCCATATAGCGAGTATAGTTATTTCCTTCCACAAAATAAACTACTTCGTAGTCGAGACTGAATTCTTTATAGGCACAAAAATGAGCGCGATCAAAAGTGGCGTTATCGGTTTGTTGGATTATGTTTTCAATAATGGTGGGAATGGCAGCTAATTGTTCCTTGTCAGTTTGGTAAACTATACCCAAATGAAAGACAATTCGTCTTTGTTTCATGCGTTTATAATTACGAATTCGAGAGTCAGTCAAGTCTCTATTGGCAATAATAATTTCTTCTCCATCGAGACTTTTAATCCTGGTGGTTTTAATGCCTACATATTCAACAGTTCCCATATATTCTGCCACGATAATAAAGTCTCCTAGTTCAAAAGGGCGATCAAATAAGATCGCAAAATAACTAAATAAATCTTGTAATACTCCTTGAGAAGCCAAAGCAACTGCCACACCACCGATACCCAAACTAGCAACGATCGCAGAGACATTAAATCCTAAGTTATCTAACAAAAATAGGATACCGATGGCCCAAATTACTGTTCTGATGGCTGGTAGCAGTGCATTAATACTAGATTCAAAATTTAAATTATTGCGGTAATTAGTTACACAATATAATCTCAAGAGATATTTAATTAAAGAATTAATTAACTTAACTCCCAAAATTGTCGTCAGAATAATTAAGATGGCTTCGATAGTTGTATCTAAAATTGGATGGAGAACTAAATTAGTGACAGACAGGTAAAAGCCACCCAAATAAATAATCGGTATTGAATATTTTTCGGTAATTCTGACTAAGTGATCGTCTAAAGTAGTTGGAGTTTTGGCTGCCCAATTTTTTAAACGTTGAAAAACCAAGCGACGCAATAATCTAACAACTATAACAACCGCACTAAAAATTATTAAAGCAATTAAATAATCTGAAATTTGGTTGTTTAAAAATTGTTCTTTTAAAAATTCTAATGACATAATTTAATATCGGTAACTAAGCTAATTTTGGCGATCACCTGACTAGGATTCAGCTATAAATTTCGCGATCGCGCTGAAGATAAATATAGTTTTGTATATTAACAAGTTATTCATAATGGCGGTATGGTTAAACCTTTAAGAAATTTTTGTTGATCGTTTAGTCCTTTTCCTTGAATTAATACTCCAAATCCCCCCAAACCAGTAGGATCGATCAGTTGATGTAGGGCATCTCGGCGTTGTAGTATCTGCAACAAGTCGTATTTGCCGCTAGAAAGTTCATTAAGGCGATCGCCCAATCCTAAAGCCATTAAAAACATTCCCTGTTGGGTAAAGCCAATTTTAGATAAACCACAGGATTCGCCGTGACGTTCTAGGGCGGTAAAATCTACATGAGTAGTAAGATCCTGATAACCCAAATTGACATAGGGATTAGCATGACGGCGATGTCTATAGTAACATTGTAGAGTTCCTTGACTTCTTTGGGGATGATAGTATTTATGAGCCAGATAGCCATAATCGATAGTTAAAACATAGCCGCGATCGAGTTTACTGGCAACTTTAGCCAGCCAATCTAGTGCTGGTAAATTTATTTCCGTGCGATAGTTGGGGGAATATTCAGAAGATAAGAGATTTATCTTGACTAAATCGAGATATTCTAATAGTTTGGGTGTAGATATTTCAGCCGTAATTTCTGTGAGTTGATCGCAATCTTCTGTTAAATATATTTCTTGTAGTTTTTTTCCATCCAATGTAACTAAATGTACGGGAAAAGCATCGACTAATTCATTGGAAAAAAAACACCCCGTAATTGACTCTTGAGTAATTTCAGTGAGGGAAGACCAGCTAAGATTAAATTGATGAAAATCTTTAAGTATTTCTTGTTGTTTTAATTTTAACGAATTAGAAGATTCAATAATTATATATTTAAGTGCTTGACTAAAATCAGGTTCTTGTTTTTGTATATAAGCTAAAATATCTGCCGCTAAAATACCAGTACCCGCACCCATTTCTATTAAAAAAAACTCAGAAGGGCAATGGAGATGCTGCCACATTTCCACAAATTGAATTGCCAAAAGTTCTCCTAAATCTTTACCCAAAGAACTAGAAGTAAAAAAATCCCCTTCAGCACCAATTTTTATGACTCCTGAACTGTAATATCCATAGTCAGGATGGTACAAAACTAAATCCATATATTCAGCGAAAGTAATTCGTTGTTGGGGAGCATCTTTAATACGTTCTAAAACAATTTGATATAACTGACGAGAACTAGAAAAATCAGAATTATTCACGATTAAAATTACTCTTAATTAACAAACAAACAACTGTAGTTAAAATTACGGTTCGTGTCGATCAATTTATACCTTAAAATACGATACCCAGATCGATAAACACTTCTAGATCCCATTACTAGGTAACAAACGATAAAAAATTATCTAGTTCTGTTAACCTATAGGGTCATCATAGCGACATGACTATTTTTAAGGTGTCACAATCATTATCGGTCTATCAGAAAATTGATGTAAGCTATTTGTTAATTTTATTACCCCAGTAACACCAAACGCCAAATTTTTCATTTAGGATTGCAACGAATAAGATATGGTGTAAATTGATTTAAAAAATCAAAAGTGAATGAGTGGTTTAAAAAATACGCTGAAAGCAGCTACCCTAGTCGATATCCTCAATTATCGGGCTGTCTACCAGCCAGATCAAACTGTTTATACTTTTTTAGTTGATGGAGAAACAAAAGCAGTCCGACTGACCTACGAACAATTAGAACAAAGAGCTAAAGCGATCGCAGCTGATTTACAATCTATTAGTTCTGCTCAAGATCGAGTTCTCTTATTGTATCCTCCTGGTTTAGATTACATTGAAGCCTTTTTTGGTTGTCTCTATGCTGGAGTTGTTGCCATTCCCGCTTATACTCCCAGACCCAATCGCTCTCTATCTCGACTGCAAAGTATCATTAAAGACGCAGATGCCACGATCGCTTTAACCACTCATTCGGTGTTTGACAGTTTAGAACTTCAATTAGAACGCACTCCTGAATTAAAAGCGTTAAAATGGCTGACAACAGATAATCTCAACCTAGATTTAGCAAAAAATTGGCAACGGCCTCAATTATCGAGTGGTACTTTAGCTTTTTTACAATATACTTCTGGTTCAACTGCCGAACCCAAAGGAGTTAAAATCGCCTATCGGAATTTACTGCACAACCTTGAAGCCATTCATCGCTGTTTTCGACACTCAGAACATAGTCGCGGGGTAATCTGGCTTCCTCCTTATCACGACATGGGGTTAATTGGGGGAATCTTACAGCCTTTGTATGGTAATTTTCCTGTTACCTTAATGTCTCCCATGATGTTTCTACAGAATCCCCTACGGTGGTTGAAAGCTATTTCTCGCGATCGCGCTACCACTAGTGGCGGGCCAAATTTTGCCTACGATTTGTGTGTGCGTAAATTTAAACCAGAACAAGCCGAAGAATTAGATCTTAGCAGTTGGCAAATAGCTTTTAACGGTGCAGAACCGATTAATTACGAAACTTTAGAAAAATTCGCAGTTACCTTTGAACCCTATGGTTTTCGTCGGGATACTTTTTATCCCTGTTACGGTATGGCAGAAGCCACATTAATTATTTCTGGAGGTTCACAAAATGCGGCAGTAGTGACTAAAACCGTTCGCGGTAAAGCGTTAGAACAAAACCAAATTGCGATCGCCGATGCTCAAGAAGAAAACACCCGCATTCTAGTAAGCTGTGGTAACAGTTTACCAGACCAAAAAATTGTCATTGTCAATCCCCAAACCCATACTACCTGTTCTCCTGGAGAAGTAGGAGAAATTTGGGTATCTGGTACTTCAGTTGCTGGTGGTTACTGGGATCGACCGTCCGAAACAGAGCATACTTTTAATGCTTGTTTGCAGGATAAGCAAGAAAGTGGTTTTCTCCGCACTGGCGATCTGGGCTTCATAGAAGATGGAGAGCTATTTGTCACCGGTCGCTTAAAAGATATGATTATTATCAAAGGGCGCAATCACTATCCTCAAGATATCGAAAAAACCGTTCAAGATACTAATTCTCTAATTAGACCTAGTGGTGTAGCCAGTTTTTCTATTAACGTCGAAGGAGAAGAAAAATTAATTATCTTAGCGGAAGTAGAACGTCAATACTGGAGCAGTAATCGTTCATCTAAATCTAATGGCAATGGTAATGGTTATAAAAATGACATCCCTGATACACAAGAACTAATTCAAACCATCCGCCGTGAAGTAGCCAAAAACCACGATTTGCAAATACATACTACTTTGTTATTAAAACCAGGTGGTATTCCCAAAACTTCTAGCGGTAAAATCCAGCGTCACGTCTGTCGCACCGAATTTTTAGCAGGAACGTTTGGGGAACAGTAATCAGTAATCAGTAATCAGTAAGTTAATATGACTGCTCCCTGGCGATCGCTTTTAGCTAGTGCTTTACATCGCAATCGTTCTAAACCTCATTCTCGTTATCTACAGTTGGCTACAGTTACCGCCGATGGTAAACCTGCTAACCGCACCGTAGTATTTCGGGGATTTTTAGATAATAGCGATAGTTTACAATTTATTACTGATTCTCGCAGCCAAAAAATTACTCAATTGCAACACCAAGCCGATGCTGAAGCCTGTTGGTATTTTACAAAAACTAGAGAACAGTTTCGCTTTACAGGTACGGTCAAAATAATCACCGCAGCTGAGTCCGATTTTAGCTTACAATCTGCCCGTCAAACTATCTGGAAAAATATTTCCGATGCAGCGCGATCGCAATTTACTTGGTTTTATCCAGTCAAGCCTCAAGTAGAATCAGCTTTACCGACATCTTCTCCTAACCCTAATCAACCTTTAGACAACTTTTGTTTATTGTTATTAACTCCCCATCGGGTAGACCATTTAGAACTACGAGGCGAACCACAAAATCGTTGTTTATATATCTTGCAACCAGATAATAGTTGGTGGATACAACCTATTAATCCGTGAAAATTAAACACTTAAACTTTAGAGGAAGCTTCTTCAAAAGCCGTGTCCTAGTCTTTGCGCGAGATTTAAACTTAGAATATTAAGTGCAACCTTAAAGAGAAACGGTATAACAGCAATTACGTTTTGTCTCGCCTTTTTAGTTTGGATAAAATTGCCAAAGTTTAAGAGTAAATTAAGTACTTTAAGAAAAGGTTAATTGTTATATTTATCTTATTTTTAATTATAAAAAGTTTAGCTAAAATTCTTTTTTACTGTTGGGTTTTATGATTAAATTAAGGTGGAGAATGAAAGGTAAAGTATTATGGCTAGTATCCATTCAGGAAAGAGAACTAAAGTAGTTTATGCACCGCCTCCTAGTAATTCAGATCTGTTGAGTTCAATTTATAGTATTGAAATTGCTGAAGACCAAGAAGTGGAATGGCAATGGTTAAGGTTACCAGATGGCAGTCGGGTGGTTATTGATTACAAAATTATCTACAGACAGGGAAATTAAGTTGGTCTGACTTATCTATACTGAAAATCAAAATTAAGAATAATTATCAATAATTATTCAACAACTCTGTGATTTTTTTGACGAGATTCGATTGCTTAATTTCTTAACAAAGTAAAATTTTGTCAATTATTTTACAACTTGATAAGTTTACTTTCGGATTAATATTGTTAGGTGGAACTATTAATAATATCATTATTAATCCGAGCCTAATTTTATTGTTATTAGTTTTAGATTTAAAACAAAAATTTCCAATTAAATCAGCTGTTGAGCAACAAAGTCCATGGTTGTGTCACAACATATCAACAATCACAATTAAAAATATACGATAAACACAAAAAACTGTTACTCACGAACATAATGCTCCTGAAATGATAATTTCATGACTTTGTTAGCAGATTATGTCTGGGTAAAAATTATTAATAAAAATATGGATGAAACAGTTGACAGCACAATTAGTCTTAAAAGAAGCAGAAAACTGGGGTTTTCCCTGTCAAATTAATCGAGAAAATCGCTGGGAAATTTTACCCATAAAACCAGAAAAAACTTGGAAATTAATTGAAGCTGAATCACAGTGGATACTCAGTGTGAAAAATATTCCTCAACTGCGCCTCAATTCTCAAGAAGCGATCGCTTTTTTAGCCGAACAAACCAATAAGTTAGATTCTTGAATATCGGCGATCAAACATTTATCATTGAGCAGTAAATATAAATAACTATCTCTTCTTTTATCCTCGAACCATGAATCAACCAGTAGTTTATTTTGCCGTTACCAGTCATGGTTTTGGTCATGCCGTTCGTAGTGCTATCATAGCTGCTAAATTACAACAACTGCGTCCCGATATAGGTATAATTTTTGCCACAGTTGCACCTGAATGGTTATTAAAGTCTTACATCAAAGGAGATTTTATCTATCATCCGAGTGTTTTTGATGTGGGAGTAATTCAACAGGATAGTCTCACCATGGATAAAGAGACTACTTTGGCTAAAATGCAAGATATCATCGATCGCGAAGATGAGATAATCGCACGGGAAGTAGAATTTATCCGAGAGCATAATGTAAGCTTAATTTTGGCAGATATTCCTGCTTTAGCTGTACCCATCGCTCGCGCTGCTAATATTCCCTGTTGGATGGTGAGTAATTTTGCTTGGGATTTTATTTACCAACATTGGGGTGAGAAGTTTGCAGGGGTTGTCAGTTGGTTACAAAACTATTATCATTGTTGCGATCGCACGTTTCGCTTACCCTTACATGAACCAATGTCAGTTTTTCCCAATATTACCGATGTTGGTTTAACTGGTATTACCTCACGCCACAACCGGGAAGATTTAAGCCGAAAATTTAATTTAATTAAACCTCAAGCAAAAACTGCATTGCTAACTTTTGGTGGCTTAGGTATTGAAGCTATTCCTTATGATAATTTACAGCGATTTCCCGATTGGCAATTTATTGCTTTTGATCGCACTGCACCAGACTTACCCAATCTCTTGAAAGTAACAGACGATAGTTATCGTCCCATAGATTTTATGCCTCTATGTAGTAGAGTATTTTCTAAACCAGGTTACAGCACTTTTTCTGAGGCTTTGTATTTAGATCTACCGATTATTTCTCTGACTCGTGAAGATTTTGCTGAAGCGGAGGTTTTGCTGGATGCCATTCAGAATTATAGTCAACATCGTATAGTTTCTCTTTCAGAATTTTTTGCAGGAAACTGGGATTTTCTTACTCAAAATTTGCTTCCTCCACGCCTTGATAACACTTTATCTAAAGACGGTGCAGAAACCATCGTTGGCGAGATTGCTAACTATTGTAGTTAATAATTTCTGGTTGAATGTTTATCATACTAATTTCCCAAGAGTTCAGCATTTTTTTCGCAGTATCTAAAAATTTAGAAAATTTAGCTCTTTCGGCAATGTAAGTGACAATATAAACGCGATTATCTTTAATAGTAAAAGCTTCCATCTGTCTGAGTAAAAGATTCCCCTGTTGGCGGGAATAAATTACCATGCGAGCAGGAGAACCATTAATGTTAATTTTTTTGTCTTCATAAATTTCAATTTCTTCACCTTTTTCTTGGTCAATTTTATCGATTATTAGTTGAGTATATTCATCTAAAGTAGTGAAATTAGAAGATAGATATTCAACAGAAATATAAACCCTTTCTCTAAATGGATCGGAAGGACTTTCTAAAGGAGAAGAAAAGACAACTACTCCTCCAGTAATGGGGTCATTTAGTTCTTGGGTTGACCAATCTTGGGGGTATTTAATAACAAAATTGTAATCCTCATTAATATAGTCAGTAAATTGTCGATACATATTTTTATTAATACCAATCCACAGAGCGATCGACGCACCAATAAAAGGTAAAATCAACAAAAACCACAACAATAATTGACCAATTTTCAACTTTTTAGGTTGAGCTTTAACGCTAGTTGGCTCTGGAGGAGGAACGAGCATAAATGGTGGTGGTAAAGTGATTACACTTTGTCTTCGGTCTAATTCGGCTAAAACTTCAGTAGCAGATTGATAGCGGTCTGGCGATCGCTCACAGACCATATTATTCAGGATTTTAATTAATTGATGGCTAATTTTTTTTTCTGGGAATTCTCTTGATTCAGCACTATTAATAGGAATATTGGCTAAAGATTTAGGATCAATTAGATTAGAAAATTCTCCTGTTAGAGCATAAATTATTGTTCTACCCAATGAATAAATATCGCTAGTAAAATTGGGCTTACCTTCTTGTTGTTCTATAGGAATTAAATTACGGTCTTCGAGATCGAGACTATTTAACTTATAAGATGATTGATTAATAGATAATATTTCGTGTTTTATCCAAGAAAAATTAGTTAAAATTATCCTGCCATCTCCCCTTCTTTGCAATAAACTATAAGGCCTAATATTGAGATGAATAATCGACCTTTGATGGATAAATTCTAAAATATTTAGGGCATCTTGCAGCCAAATAATTGCCTCATTTTCATCTAACAACCTGTCTTTAATTTTTTCTTCTAGAGTTTGACCATCAATATATTCTCTAACTAAATAAAAGTTGCGATCGCATTCAAAATAATCTAATAATTGAGGTATTTGAGGATAATTACTCAACCCTGAAAAAATACTTGCTTTACTTTCAAACAGCTTCTGAATATTTTGCCAAGATTTAAAACCAACCGCTTCACTATCATATTGTGGCTGCAATCTTTCAATTTCACATAAACGATTGCCCACTGCCTTTCGATCCTCAGACAGATAAGTTATGCTAGAGCCTTGATTACTCAACTCTTGCACGATATAATAGCGATCGCGTAATACTTTACCTACAATTGACTTCATTCAAGCCCGAAGAATTAAAATTTTCTCTAGATATAGACACTCTAACTCATTGAAATAAGTATTTAGTGAGTATTATGGGTGCTAAATATTTTCCGTCTCAGTTTTTCACTCAACCAGAATTACGTTAAAGTTTAAAATTGTAGACCATATAAAATTTAGGATTTAAATTCATGGCTTTAGCAGTTGGAACAAATGCACCAGCTTTTACTACTATAGACGATGAAGGAAATACCGTTTCTTTATCTGATTTTGCAGGAAAAATAGTAGTTCTTTATTTTTATCCCAAAGATGACACCCCTGGCTGCACCAAACAAGCTCAAAGTTTTCGGGATAACTATGCCGAATATCAAGGGAAAGATATGGTAGTTTTGGGCATTAGTATGGATGACCAAGCATCCCACAAGCAGTTTAAAGAAAAATATGGCTTACCTTTTACTCTTTTAGTTGATAGTGATGGCGCAATTACCAAAGCCTATGATGTTGACGGTGGTGGTTATGCCAAGCGAGTTACCTACATCATCGATGGTGAAGGAAAAATTACTCGCGTTGATAGTAATGTTAACACCAGTACTCATGCTCAAGATGTCTTGGCCAGTATAAGTTAACAATAAGTAAACAAACAGTATTCAGCCAACAGTCCCTCGCTGAATACTACCAAGCTCTATAAAATTTTTAACTCTTACAGTAATTAGTCTTAAAGCTTTCAGGATTTAAAAACTGATAACTGATTAATGTCTGACACTATTACCCTAAAATCTATTACTTATCCTGTAGTTGAAACCTTTCACTCCGTACAAGGAGAAGGTTACTGCACGGGAATAAATGCTTATTTTATCCGTCTCGGAGGTTGTGATGTTCATTGCCCCTGGTGTGATACTAAAGAATCTTGGAATGCCTCACGTCATCCACTGCGATCGCCTGAAACTTTGGCCAAGGAAGCAAAAGTAGCCAATCCTGCTATTGTGATTATTACTGGTGGCGAACCCTTAATGCACGATCTCCAGCCTTTAACTACAGCTATTAAACAATGGGGAATGCCAGTACATTTAGAAACTTCTGGCGCACATCCCTTTAGTGGAGATTTTGATTGGGTTACTTTTTCCCCAAAACAATTTAAACCACCTCACCCCACTATTTACGATCGCGCTAACGAACTTAAGGTAGTCATAGCAGATAAACAAGATTTCGTCTGGGCCGAAACCCAAGCTAAGTTAGTTTCTCCCGAAACTATCAAATATTTGCAACCAGAATGGAATCGACCAGAAAGTAAAGATTTAATTTTTAATTACGTACTCCAGCATCCACAATGGCGCATTAGTTTACAAACCCATAAATTACTTCAAGTCAGGTAAATGCTTGTCACAACGTTGAACTCAGGTTACGAACAGGTTCAAGTGTGGCGATCGCTCCCAAAATTTTAAGAGTTTCCTGTTGTGCGGGGGTTAAACCAGTGACTCCAGTAATATTTAGTTTCTCATAGAGTCTAGTAACTCTAAGGGTTTGAAGACATTTTCCTGTGGCGACATCCCAAAGTTTAGTAGATTGGTCTTGAGAGCCACTAGCAACTAGTTTACCATCAGAGCTAAATGCCACCGAACAAACTTTATTGTCATGTCCTCTAAGAGTATGCAGACATTTTCCCGTAGCAAGATCCCATAACTTAACAGTGCGATCGCTACTGCCACTGGCAAAGATACCGGCTTGGTACTGAGAAAAGGCAGATAGGGAAGTAAAGTTGGAACTACAAGCAACAGAAAAGACAAATCCCTCATGTCCTGCAAAAACTCGAAGACATTTTCCTGTTTGCAACTCCCACAATCTGATTTTATTATCCGTACTACCGCTAATAATAGCTTGTTCGTTAGGACTAAAGGCAACAGAATAAACTCCCTGACAATCTTCGGCGATATAAGTCTGCAAACATTCTTTAGTGTGAAAATCCCATAACTTAACTGCGCGATCGCCACTGCCACTAATCAGAAAATTTCCGTCTCTACTCACTGCTAAAGACCAAACTTGAGACTCCTGAATTGCCGTATATGTTCCCGTGTCAAGATTCCAAAATACAATTGTACCATCCCCTCCACTACTAACTAAGGTATGACCATCAGGATGAAAAGCGATCGCTCTAATCCAATCTTGATGACCAACTAAAACTCGATTACATTGGCCACTGTTGAGATCCCACAATCTAATTTGGCGATCTGCACCACCGCTAGCAAAGATTTGACCATTGGGACTAAAAGCAACTGACCAAATATGATCTTGATGTCCTGATAAAGTTCTCTGACGGGGCGGAGACGGCTCCTCACATTCTCCTGTTTGGATATTCCATAATTGCACTTTATAGTCACTGGAAATACTAGCTAAAATTTCTTTTTTACTACCATGATCAAGGGAAATTTTCGGGCTAAAAGCAATAGGAAACGGCCAGTCAGTATGCCCTTCAATATGTCGGAGACATCGACCTGTAGTCAGATCCCAGAGCTTGACAGTGCGGTCTAAACTAGCACAAACTACAGTATGGCCATCGGCACCAAAATCAACTGTAACAATTTGATTTTTATGTCCGTATAGAGTTTTGAGACAGCGATTAGTATCTAGATCCCATAGCCTGATGGTTGTATCACCGCTACCACTAGCCAGAATTGTTTGTTTACTCTCCTTGTCCAAAGGACTAAAAGCGATCGAATATACTGCCTCACTGTGTCCCTTGAGAGTATGCAGACATTGCCCCGTTGATACATCCCATAATTTAATAGTACAGTCAGCACTGCCACTAGCCAAGATTCCCCTGTTATTAAGGGGGGTAGGGGGGATCGGACTGAAAGCAACCGATCGCACCCAATGTTGATGTCCCCTAAGAGTATGCAGACATTGCCCCGTTGACACATCCCAAATTTTTATGGTGCGATCGCCACTGCCACTAGCGATAAGTTTCCCATCCAGACTACACGCAACTGTATAAATTTCATCTTGGTGTCCGAGAAAAGTACGTAAACATTCTCCCGTATGACTATTCCATAATCTGACTTGAAAGTCTCCAGCCCCACTGACAATATTTTGACCGTCAGCACTAAAAGCAATGCAGCGAATCCAATTATTATGTCCATGACAAATAACTAGTAGTTTACCCGTATATCGATCCCAAACCCTTACTTTGTTACCATTATCAGCAGTAGCAAATCTATCTCCGTGGGGACTAAAAGCAGCAGATAAAATATTACCCAAAGTTTCGGTAAATATTGACTGGGATAGATCGCAATCAGAAAAATTAACCTGATGTAAATTTAAACCTTGCAAATTTGCCTGCCACACTGTTAATCCTGAAAAGTCATAACCAGTTAAATCTATATTTAATTGACGTAATAAATTAATAGTATTGCCAGCAAAATATCCTTTGCTGCTATGCAGTTTCCAGGCGGCTAAATTTTCTTGGAGATAATAATTAATCTCTTCAGTAGTACCACAAGTAAATAATAATTGCTCAATTAATGGTTGGAGAATTAAAAAAATTTGTGACTCTCTAATATATTCTTCAGCTTGAGCTTGAATGAGAGCATGGCTGTTAAATAACTTAATTTCTCCTGTAATTATTTCTTCACTAATGCGATCAATTAATTCGCTAATGACATATTCCATGATTACTGGCTGTTGAGTAAATAAATTGCCATTACTTTCGATTAGAGAACGATTTTTTAAATTAGTTAAAGCTAGAATTAGATGTCCAAGAGAAATATCAGTAACAAAATTTTTTTCTAGTTTAGATAAAGCAATGGGCTTACGGGCGATCGCCAGCCAATACATAATTTGTTGTTCGAGATTATTTAAACGTTGAAATTGCCGTTCTAAAAGTAGACGAATATCATCAAAAATAAATAATCCTTCCCGTAAAATCGCTAAAAAATCTTCAATTTTACCAGCAAAAAAGTCTTTAATATAAGAAGCGACAATTTTTAACGCCAGGGGATTACCACCGTAACGATCAAGCAATAGCTGCCAATCGTTATCTGAACCATTAAATGACCCTTTAGTTTCAAAAATTTCTTTACCTTCTGCTGTTGTCAAACCTTTAAGAGATAAACAGCGAACTACCAATGAGCTTGCTTCTAAAATAGCTAATTCTCTAATTTTTTCCCTAGAAGTAATTAACAAACAACTTTGATGTTTAGTTTCTGCAATAAACTTAAAAAATAAACCATAATCTTCATATCCCTGACGATAAAAAATATTATTTTGCTCGCGATCGCTAGCCATAATAGATTCAGCATTATCTAAAATCAATAAACATTTAGATTCACGTAAATACTTCAGCAATAACTTAATTTTTTCTTGATTTGTCCCTGGTAATTTAGTTTCTTGTTTATTACTAACAAATTGAATAATTTCTGCTAACAAATTAGTTAATAATGGCGCGTTGCGAAGACTACGCCAGAAAACAAATTGAAATTCAGTTTGAATAGTTTGAGCAGTTTTAATAGCTAAAGCCGTTTTTCCAATTCCCCCCATCCCTAAAAGTAAAATTGCCCGACAGCGATCGCGCTTTAGCCAATTTCTCAGGGTAATAATTTCTGCTTGACGACCAAAAAACACCGAAACATCGATCGCTTCCCCCCAATCTTGATAACAATCTTCATGCCGATCATTGTCTGATACTTGATCGCAGACAGCATTTTCTCCTCCTTCAACAATACTTTGCCAAGCTAAACCCAACACCTGACAATAAGCCTGAAAAGCGCGATCGTTAATTGGGTATTTGCCTCCTAAAAAACGTTTCCAAGTACCATAAGAAATTCCTGCTGCTAACTTACCTCGTTCGGAATTTCCTATAATTTGACTGGCAGATTCCAACCAACGAGAATCATTAACATTCCAGCCTTTTTCTTTTCTCGCTTGTTTGATTTTCTTTAATCCAGCAGGAGAAGCGATTAATTTTTCCATTACACAGCTAAAAATAGTTGATTCTTTCTTTTAAATTTACCGATAAAAGTTATATCCCTTAATTTAAAGTGAATTAATCGTAATTAAAATTCTCCACCCAACCAGATTAGAGGGCAGGCGGCGATCGCTACAAAATTCAAAACTGATCCAAAACTGATCTAGAAGATATTAGGAGAAGAAATTTATAGTAAAAGCAAGATGTTTAGGGAATTGGGCATAGCGCATAGCGTAGAGGGCAAAACCAAAGCAAAATCAAAGCAAAATGCCCATTGCCCATTGCCCACCACTCAATCACCAAGGAGAAGTAATCATGAACAACAACACCAAAAAAGACCAAAAAACTCAAATTCAGCCCCAAGCTTCGGTTAAATATCCAGAACTCAGTGATTCCGAACTGGAAATCATCTGTGGTGGCGGTAATATACTTAGACGAAAGTAACAGCAGTAGTCTCAATAGTGGTGGTGTAAAAGCCTAGAAATTACTTTGGGCATAAATTATAGCTCAATAGCCAATGCCCATTACCCAATAGACAATTACTTAAAGAGAAATAATCATGAACAACAACACCAAAAAAGACCAAAAAACTCAAATTAAACCCCAAACTTCGGTTAAATATCCAGAACTCAGCGATTCCGAACTGGAAATCATCTGTGGTGGCGGTAATTTGATTGGACGGAAGCGGTAATAGGGGAGTAAAAGCCTAGAAATTAATTGGGGCATTGGTCATAGGGCATAAAAAAGCACCCAACCAATGTCCAATATCCTACCTAAAAATCTAATAAAATTTTGAGGATTTTGGTAAATGCAAATAACTTCAAGTATTTTTAAAACATCTGAATTTCCAGCATTGGCAAATTTTTCTGGTTACTGGGGGACGATTCGAGAAGAAGCTTTAAAATTAGATGATTTTGCTTTTCCCTTTGAACGTCTTAATTTGGATCATCACGAAGCCCTGCAAAAAATTGCTGCTACTGGTCGCAATGGATGGATAAAAGCCTGGGGACAAACAAAAGATAAATGGCTTCATTACGGTTTTCGCTATGAGAATTATTTAATAACGCAAATAGTAGAAGATTATTCTTGTCCAAAAATTATGTCCCTGGTCAAACAACTTAAGGGAGTAAGAATAGTTGCATTATCTTTACTTAAACCAGGGGCTTATATTTTACCCCATACTCATCCTGAGTTAAAGGAAGATGGTCTTTTAACTTATCATTTAGGATTATCTGTTCCTGATAACTGGCACTGGTTAAATATTGACGGCACATTTGTTCAACACCAAGAAGGACAAAGTTTTGTTTTTGATGGTTCTCAACCTCATTTTGCTTTTAATTTCTCACCAACGAATCGGTTGATTTTATACATTGAGTTCTATAAGAATCATATCGGTTTTAACGAAGATTTTCTGGAGCTTGATTAACAATCAAGTCCTCAAATTTAGATTTTTTGTGGCTGTAAATTTATTGAATAACTAATTTTCTAATCAACCAAAAATCAATTAACAGGTATGACTGTGAACAATACAACTGTCTTGTTATCTAATATCTCAACAAAATATCAATTTGTCATTTTAAATCAAAGCATAGCCCGTAATTACGAAGAATTAACGTATCCTTATTTTCGTTGGATACTGCAATATTTTACAATTGAAGCTCCTATCATCGGCATAGGAGTTGAATTAGGACAAGAACCGATAGGATTAATTCTGGCTCGTTACAATCAATTTCCAGAAGAAAACAAGCTCTATGGAGAAATTTTGTCATGGTTTGTTGTTCCATCTTATCGCCGTCAGGGGATAGGAAAAGAATTGCTTGCTCGTATAGAACAGGAGCTACAAAAACGTGGTTGTAATAAAATTACTATAAATTATCTTTCTAGTTTCAATACACCATTTATCGAAAAAATTTTAGCTCGGCAAAATTGGTTAACCCCTGAAACCAAGGCTTTAGTTTGTTATGCCACTACAGCTAATGTAGAAAATACCAAGAAACCCCACCTTACCCAATATTTAGACAGGCTATTGTCGCACCTTCCTCATGATTACACCATCTTTCCCTGGTATACTTTAACACCAGAAGAAAGAGAGATAATTGAACAGGAAATACACACCAATCCTTTAGTACGCAAATTTAATCCTTTTTGGGACGAAACTCAACTAGAACCTCTTAACAGTCTCGGTTTGCGCTATCGCGATCGAGTCGTCGGTTGGGTAATTACTCACCGTATTGCCCCAGATACGATCCGCTATACTCAAATGTTTGTTTATCCAGATACTCAACCTCTCAGTCGCAGTATCTTGTTATTGGCAAAAGCCATACAACTTCAAGTAGAAGCACAACAAGCAACAAAAGGTACTTTTCGGGTTGATATGGACAATAAACCGATGGTGAAATTTGTTTATCGCCGACTTGCACCTTATTTGGATGAAATTCGGAAAGCTTGGCAGGTATCGAAGTGTTTAGATTCCCAACAATGAAACAAAAACAATACCAATGGATACTACAACATAGTGGCGAAGATTGTGCTGCTGCTAGTTTGGCAATTGTGACGAAACATTATGGAAGAAATCTCAAAATCAACCGTATTCGGGAATTAGTGGGAACTCAACAAGGTGGTACAACTATGTTGGGTTTGAAGCAGGGTGCAGAAGCATTAGGATTTACTGCTAAAGCGATTAAAGGTACTCCTGAAATTCTTGATGAGTTGTATGCTTTTACTCTACCAGCCATTATTTATTGGAAAGGCTATCACTACATTGTTTTATACGGAAAAAAAGGCAATAAATACGTTGTTTCCGATCCTGCAATGGGTATCCGTTATCTGACTCGCCAGGAATTGATTAAAGGTTGGCAGGGGTTTATGATGTTGTTATTAGAGCCAGATTCAGACCGTTTTTTTGCACAAATAGATGACGAAGAAGAGATTAATTCTTTTGATAGTTTAGTTAAGCGATTATGGCAGCATCGCGGAATTCTCAAAAAGTTATTACCTCTTAATTTAGCCATTGGTTTATTAGCATTAGCAACGCCTTTACTGTTGCAATTTTTGACTGACCAAATTTTAATTCAAAATAATGTTCAGAAATTAACGGCAGTAGCTGTAGGTGTAATTTTACTCTCGTTAGTTAACGCTGGCTTTACCTGGATACAATCTAATTTAGTTGCATCCTTAGCTGAAGACTTACAAAAAGGACTGAAACTTGAATTCGGCAACCAAGTTTTGCACTTACCTCTTGCTTATCACGAAGCCCGCAGAAGTGGAACGGCAATTCGTCGTCTTGCCGATATCGAACAGATTAATTTATTAGTTTCTCGATTAGTTATTGAATTACCGATTAAAACCTTTATTGGTTTGGTGGCTGCTGGTTTTATTTTTGTTTATAGTTGGAAATTGGGCTTAATCGCGATCGCAATTGGGGCAATAATGACTATCTCTACTTTTGCTTTTCAACCAGTTATCAAACAAGCAACTCATCGTTCTTTTTCGGTAGCAGGAGAAAATGCAGGGGTATTATCAGAAGCTTTTAATGGCGCACTTACGTTAAAAACTTTAGCAGCAGCCAAGCAACTTCAGCCAGAAATTCAACATAGATTAGATAAGGAATCTCAATTTAACTTTCGTACTGCTCAAGTTCGTATTATTAATAATACTTTCTCCGAGATGGTGGCGGGAATTGGTACGGTAATTTTACTTTGGTTTGGCAGTATTCTAGTATTTCAAGGAGAATTAACGATCGGGAAGTTAATTGCCATTTATGGTTTAAAAGAAGGTTTTTTACAATTTATCGTTACATTAGTCAAATTAATTACCGATTGGACGCAAATAAAAGCTATTACTCGGCTTTTAGCAGAATTATTTGAATATAATCCTGAAAATCGCGGTGATGAAAGCAAAACTTGGGTTCAAATATCTGACAAGGCGGAAATTAGTTTACAAGAAATCAATTTTCATTACCCAGGTAGAATTAAACTGTTGGAAAACCTTTCGATTACTATTCCTGGCGGTCAAATAATTGCCTTAATTGGTAAATCTGGTTGTGGTAAAAGTACCCTGGCAAAACTACTCGCTGGACTCTATCCCCTTCAATCTGACAAGATTTATTTTGGCAAACATTCGCTTCAGGATCTATCTCTCGATTGTCTGCGTCAACAAGTATCCCTTGTCCCCCAAGATGCCTTTTTCCTGCATCGTTCGATTATCGAGAATTTCCGCTTAAGTGCGCCATTGGCTACTTTTGAAAAGATTGTTAAGGCTTGTGAAATTACTGGTGCAGATGAATTTATCAATCAATTTCCCCAACAATATGACACGGTATTAGGAGTAGTCGGGGCAAACATATCTGGAGGACAAAAACAACGCATTGCGATCGCTCGTGCGATTCTTAACAATCCTCCCGTGTTAATTTTAGATGAGTCTACCGCTAACCTCGACCCAAAGAGCGAAACAGAAATCCTTGATCGCCTGTTAAACTATCGTCAAGGTAAAACAACTATTCTTATTAGTCATCGTCCCCAGGTAATCAATCGCGCTGATTGGATTGTTCTCTTAGAAAGAGGTAGATTACAGTTTAATGGTTCTTACGATGATTTTCGCGATCGCAATAGCCAGAATCTAGCATTTTTAGTTCATTAAAAAATATATACTAAAAATATATATTAAAAGCACAACCATCATGGAAACCGCCAAACTATTTCAAAATGGTCAAAGCCAAGCTGTTAGGCTGCCGAAAAAGTATCGTTTTGCAGGAGATAAAGTCATAATCAAACGTATAGGTAAAGCAGTAGTGCTTTTACCATGTCAAGATTCTTGGGAGATATTATTTGATAGTTTAGAACAATTTTCTGACGATTTTATGGAAGGCGATCGC
>JBHJNX010000040.1:0-12991 GCA_050330335.1 Pleurocapsa sp.
GATATATTACTGATTGCCAGGGAAAATAGTTGTTCGTTTTCGGGGTATCGAACCCCTCAACTCACGCGACTTTCATCCCTGCCCCCTGAACGGGGCGGGAATTCCCGTCGCTACTTTAAGGCTAAATAAATTCTAATTTCCAGATAATTTCGTTTACTTGGTTCAATTTTGCTTTTTTTGCTGCCAATAAAACCAACCTACAGCTATTGCCAGACAGATAACTCGCAAGCTATCCGAACCCAATGTAGCCCAAGCCGCACCACGCCAAGAATATCTAGGGATCAACCACATATTCAGTCCAACATTACTCACGGCAGTTATGATTTGAATTGAACTGCGGGTTTTTTGAAATCCAGAACCGGTGAGTGAGTCTGCTAGCAATAGCTGAAGCGAACCAATAACAGGTAAGGGTGCTAGCCAACGCACTGCGGCAATAGCATTTTGATATTCATCTCCCAATATATAGGTTATTCCAGGTGCAAACAGTAAAAAACCCACCACAGTTAAAAAACCATAGACCACAACAAAAGGTAGTAACTTAGCAACTAAATTCAAGCAACCTTTAATCCCATTTACTCCTAATTGAAAGAATTTGGGATATGAAGCTGAAAGAACAGCATAAATCGGAATAGCTGCAACTTCCACCAATCGATAAGCTGCACCATAAATACCTGTTGCTTCTAAAGTTGCCATACTAGCCAGCATAGTCTTATCTATATGAGAATTGATATTATAAGCAGATTCGCCAATAGAAAAATAAACCCCCTGTCTGATAATTGATGGTATGGTTCTAGGAGCTAGTTGGGGTTTACCTAAAGTTCTAGTTACCCAAATAATTCCGATGGCTGCTGTAACTACCGCACTCAATAAATACAGATAAGCCCAATGCCATAATAAAGGTTTCTTAAAACAAGTTGCTAACAATATTGCTGCTAATAATTTAGTTACCGTACCGATAATTTGTAGTAACGAAGAGTTTTTTAATAAATAATGAGAGACAAATGCCTTAGCACTGACTACAAATATGGCTAGCCCAGTTAAATCTGCCAAAAGTATTGCCCAAATAGCTGATAAATTAATATTTTGGCCAAAGATAAGCGGGGAACTAAAATAGGCAATGATAGTTAATAATAAACTTGCTAGTAAAACAATTAATAGAGTATTGCCCCAATAAGTATAAAATTCTCGTTTATCTCTCGATACTTGTTGAATTAAAATATCCCCACTCCCTAAGTTGGCAAAAGGGAAAATTAAAGCTGCTAGAGAAGCAATACCTACAAAAGAGCCATAATTTTCTGTACCTAAGACGCGAACGATAATCGTAAAATATGCTGCTTGACAGAAAATATTTACAGCTTTAGCCATTAATTCCCAAAGACTGTTTTTGACTAAAGATTTTTGTAATATATTTTTGAGTTTTTGCTTAATAATTTTTAAACCCATTGGATATGATTTAGATCTATAGTAATTGTAAAATTTTAATATTTGATTTCTCGGTAGTTTGAAAAAATGATACCTAAAGCTGCAACATCAGGTGATTGAGTTTTTCCATCGTTCTTCACAAGTTCCTCACGTTTCTGGTTTAGTCTGTTAAGACAAACTTGTTTCTTGGCATGGTAGAATCACAGAGTAATTAAATTTCTCTAGTGGCGATCGCAATTAGTTAAACTAATTTCCAATTTGGACTAATGTAGTTTTATTATCACAAACCATAGTCAATATTCTTAGATTTTGTTTATGCTTGTTTCCTCTGGCAAACTATCATCAAAATTTATATTTAGAGTACACAGGTATTTTCAACCAAGAAGGCTTGTTGAGATTTTATTACCAATCAAACCAATCTCTCGCAACAAACCTATTATTTTTTAAAGTTCTACTAATCCTGCATACTTGAGAGATAAACTCATTTGTATCTGTAAGAATCGACTGAATTTAGATATGTTACGCAAGAAAAACAACAATATTTCCTGTCAGAAATGACCAAAAAACAATTCACTCATTTCCCTGTAACCTCTTCCTTACCCTCATAGATTAATTAGTGAGAAATATCAGTTACTTATAGCAGTTCTCAAATTAATGAGGTACATTAGGCAGGGTTTTAAAATTTACCTTGTACCCTTTCCTTTTCTCCAGTCATAGGGATTACTGTACTTCACGAAGTGGAAGGAAGCCCTGCGGCGGTCTCACGCATCTCTTGGAGACCTCGGATGTCGCCACCTTGGCTTTTCAAGCCAAGATCTCTTCCACAGAATCGATAACCGCTATATGTAGTTGTCTGATGTTAAGAAATATCAGATTTTACTAACGTTTTATTTTCAATTGCAGTAATTATCGAAAGGAAACAAATATCTGCATGAAACTATCATTTGTCAATCAGCCCTGGACAATAGCCGCCCCTCCCCAAGGAAGTGATTCTACGGGCATCTGGAGTTATCGAGTTAGCCGCCATCTGCGAGAGCATTGTCAGATAATCTATTACGGTTGCCCCAGCACTGCTGATACTTCTGCTGATTCTATAGAGTATCGGGAGATTTCGGGCAAAGTAGACAAACTCTTGAAAATTCCCAGAGCATTAGCTTCAAGACTCAATTTTAAACCTCGATTACCTTATTTTAGTTCTGCTTGGTTTTATTTTGGCTATGGTTGGCAGGTTGCTCGTGATGCTGCGCGACGTAACTGTAAGATAATTCACATTCACAATCATTCTCAATTTGTACCGATAATTCGCGCTTACAATCCCCATGCCAAAATCGTGCTACACCTTCACTGTGAATGGGTCAATCGACTAGATCGAACCTCTATCGCTTCCCGTTTACAACAATTAGACCTAGTTATCGGTTGTAGCGATTACATAACCAACAAAATTGCTCAACGTTTTCCCGAATATGCAGGAATTTGTTGCACCGTCAACAATGGTGTTGATGCCAACTATTTCGTCCCGCCTTTAAGTTCTCGCCCCCAAAATCGAGCTAATGTACCACATTTGCTGTTTGTTGGTCGCATCTCCCCTGAAAAAGGCATTCACGATCTAATCGAAGCATTTATTCAAGTCACAGAGCAATATCCCCAAGCAGTTTTAACCATCGTTGGACCTCATATTGTTGTAGCCAAAGAGTTTCTGTTTGACTTGCAACCCGAACCAGAAGTCAGGGCTTTAGAAGCTTTTTATAGCCTCGATTATCTCCAATACCTCAAAAGCCGAGTCCCCTCCCATTTATCTTCACAAATAATTTTTGTCGGTTCGCTGCCACAAAACCAACTATTATCCTATTACCATCAGGCTGATGTCGTGATCAATCCTTCTCTAAGCGAAGCGTTTGGTATGAGTTTGGTTGAGGCGATGGCGACAGGTACGCCAGTAATTGCTACTACTATTGGGGGAATGCCAGAAATTGTCGATGACGGTACGAACGGTCTATTAGTAGGGCCAGGAAATCCTCAAGCTTTAGCTAGAGCAACTGTAAAATTAATTTCAGACCCAGTTAAAGCCCAAATTATGGGCCAAGCCGGCAGAAAAAAAGTTTTACAATCTTATTCCTGGGAACAAATTACCAATAGTTTGATTTCTTGTTATGCAGATATAGGAGTAAATGTTGCAGCCCATGATTCTGAGAAAGCAGTTACGCGATCGCTATCTTCAAAAACTCCATCGGATCGAACCTCTATCGACGACAGAATTAACCGCTTCGGCAATGGTTTTTTCCCCCCATCCCGATGATGAAACTTTAGGTTGCGGCGGAATGATGATTCTCAAACGTCAGGCCAAAGCAGCAGTCAAGATCGTCTGGATGACCGATGGCAGTCGTTCTCACCATCGTTTTCTGCCCGAAGACAAATTAAGAACTATGCGTCAGCAAGAAGCAATACAAGCGGCTGATTGTTTGGGTGTAACCTCAGAAAATGTCGTGTTTCTCGATTTCTGCGATGGAGAATTAACCTCCCACCACCAAGTTGCGATCGCCTTAGTGGCAAAATTACTCCAGCAAGACCAACCCCAACAGGTGTTTATTCCTTATACTCGCGAAACCCATCCCGATCATCTGGCTACCAATCAAATTGTGATGGCTGCCTTAGCTAATTATCCGCAACAAATTGCCGTTTATGAATATCCTGTGTGGTACTGGCATCATTTTCCCTGGACGGGACGGTGGGGCGATCGCGCCTTGCAAATAGCCTATCTTAAAGCGAGCATTAAAGCGGGTTTTGGCTGGCAGTTACTTCAAGAATTCAATTATCGAGTTGACATCGAGTCGGTTAAGTCCCAAAAACAACTTGCTTTAACCCAACATCAAACCCAAATGAAACGGTTAGTTGATCGCCCCGAATGGGGTTTACTAGAAGATGTCGCCAATGGAGAGTGGTTAGACTGTTTTTTTCAAACTCAAGAGATTTTTCGTCGTACTATAATTAATTGCCAATAATCATGATTAAACAAGCAATATTCAGTATTTTAACTTATTTTCCCGTAGCTATTTTCGAGAAGTTAGCTACTTTTAACCCTAGTTCACTAGCATATCGTCTAGCTACTGCGGGCCTAAAAAATAGAGATGTTACCATCGGTCATGGTATCGCTCAAGGACTTAAATTTAACACCGGGGAATCTTGCCCCGAATTAGCTTTAGGTACTTATGAAGTACCAATTCAAAATATTTTTGCCCAACAGCTAAAAGCGGGTGATGTTTTCTATGATATTGGCGCAAATGTAGGTTTTTTTACGATAATTGCCGCCAAATTAGTGGGAAATAAGGGAAAAGTTTATGCTTTTGAGCCAGGGAAAGATAACGCTTCTAGTATCCGCCATAATGCCACACTAAATGACTTTAGCCAGATAGAAGTTATAGAAAAAGCTGTAGCAGAAACTTCGGGACAGGGAGAATTATTATTAGCTAAGTATTCTGGAGGACACGCCCTAGCTACAGCCGATGCACCACCAGATCTTGCAGGAAAAGTCACCGTAGATTTAGTGTCAATTGACGAACTAATCGCTCAAAACCAAATTGCACCACCCAACTTTGTCAAGGTAGATGTAGAAGGAGCAGAATTAGAAGTACTCAAAGGCATGAAAGAAACCATTAAAACCTATCAGCCTACTATTATCTATGAAATAGACGATGGCGATGACGCAGCCTACCAACGCAAGTATCGAGAGTTAGAATCATATCTCCAGTCTTTAAACTATCAGGTAACTCTTACAGAAAATTCTTACAACAACATTGACTGGTATGTGGGTCATGCGATCGCTACTCCTGTTGCTTTGAAGGAAAATTAACAATAAATAAATGGTATCAAGCGA
Source organism: Pleurocapsa sp. (assembly GCA_050330335.1). Lineage (GTDB taxonomy): Bacteria > Cyanobacteriota > Cyanobacteriia > Cyanobacteriales > Xenococcaceae > Waterburya. Next base: position 5,294 of record JBHJNX010000040.1, read on the forward strand.
TCGCTCTTAAGGTTTCGGCTAATTTATCGGCGATACCTTCAATCCATTTTTCGTCTTGTTTGGTGTAGCTGCGGGGGGCGTTTGCACCCAAGATTAATACTCCTTGATTGCCAATAGGCTGACAAATTACTCCTTGGGTGTTTTTTGGTAAGTAATCGAATTCATATTTACCTGGATAGAGAGCCAAATTAACGAGATAAACTGGTTTACCTGTAGTTAAAACTCTTTGCAAAATTGCCCCTGGGGTAATTGTGTCTTTTTTTCCCAAGACTCCCCGCCTGAGTAAAGTTTTGTCTTGATAATAAACTGCGACCGCCCTAGTTACGGTATTAGTTAATAATAGATGAGTTGCCCAAGCTAATTCGGTTCTAACGGGTTCTGGTAATTTTGGGTCTAATTCTAAACCCGATTCTCCGACAAGAGTTACTGTTTCAGGAGGTTTAGCTTGAATTTGCTGCCAAATCAAACCGACTAAAATTAATATTGCTCCTTCTATAACTCCTAAAGCATCGGAGCGTGCTTGAGAATCGGTAAGTTGCACTGTTAGCAAGCGATTGACTAACAACAGCAACTCTGCCAATCCCCCGACAACAATTGGTAGCAACCGTAATACTCGGTTTGGATCTGACTTATTCATTTTCTAATCCGGTTAAATTAATCTTCTCCTGGTTCGAGGATGCGTTGAAATAAATACCCTGTTCCTCTAGCAGTTAAAATTAATTCGGGATTGCTCGGATCGTCTTCTAGTTTGGCACGCAAGCGAGAGATATGAACGTCTACTACGCGGGTATCTACATGACGTTCGGGAGTATATCCCCAGACTTCTTGTAGAATTTCTGAGCGCGAAAAGGGTTCACCAGAACGACTGACCAGCAATTCTAGTAAACTAAATTCCATGCCAGTCAGACGGATTCGTTCGTCACCTTTGTATACCTGTCTCTTGTTAGTATCGATTTTAATCGAACCTACATGAATCACTCCGGAACTGGGAATTCCAGGCGCGCCATTTTTTTCCACTCGCCGTAAGACAGAACGAATTCTGGCTTCTAATTCTTTAGGGGAAAAGGGTTTGACGACATAATCATCTGCACCCAATTCCAAACCCGTAATGCGATCGGCAACGTCTCCCAAAGCCGTTAACATGATGATGGGGATATCGGATTCTTTGCGTAATTCCTGACAAACACCATAACCATCTAACTTGGGCATCATCACATCCAAAACTACCAGACTGGGTTCAGCAGTACGGAAGGTTTCTAAAGCCTCTTCTCCATCTGCTGCTGTAACTACATCGTATCCAATCATGGAGAGACGAGTTTCTAAAATACGACGGATGCTAGCTTCGTCGTCCACCACTAGAATTTTTTCTTTATTAGTTTCCAAGCTGCTACACGCTCCTTATTAAAATTAAATTACCGATATTTAAGTTAAATGTCGATTCTCTTAATATCTAGATTATCCTCTTTGTGGTTGCTAATTTGTCTAAGTGTTTATTTTATTGCGATCGTTGCTATAATTTGGGGCTTTTTTCAGATTTAATTTATCTTTGAGGCTTTTAAAATTATTTAAGATTTGCAGATATTAGTAGATATTATTCCTGTTGTTTTTTGTATTTTCTTAACAATTGTTATTTCTAAGTAAAATGGCTAAATCCAAACAAATTTATATTTGTAATAATTGTGGTGCTGAGTATACTCAATGGTTCGGTCTTTGTAAAGAGTGCAATGAATTTGGGACTATTTCGGAAGAACCTGTAGAGGTTTCTCCTAGTAGTGGTTTTAGTCGTGGGGGATGGCAATCTAACGCTCGTTCTTCTGGTAAAGCCGCAGCTTCTGCTAAACCAAGAATCTCTCTAAGATTTTCTCAGATTAATAATGACGAACAAGAACGGTTTCCTTCTGGTTATGGTGAGTTAGATCGAGTTTTGGGGGGAGGTATCGTACCTGGTTCTTTGGTATTGATCGGGGGCGATCCTGGTATTGGTAAATCAACTTTACTACTACAGACGGCAAATATGTTATCGCTGCGGCTACCTCGCATCCTCTATGTCTCGGCAGAAGAATCGGGACAACAGGTAAAATTACGGGCATCTCGTTTGGATGTTACTCAAACCGTCAAACATCCCCCAGTAATTACTAATGGCAATGGTAAACAGGTTAAATCTCAGGAGGAAAATTCACCTACTAACAACGATAACAATCTCTATGTAATGCCAGAGACAGATTTAGAAGAGATTTTACGCGAATTAGAATCATTAAAACCCCAGGTAGCAGTTATTGACAGTATTCAAACTTTACATTTTGCTGCCTTAACTTCTGCACCAGGTTCGGTAGCACAGGTGAGAGAATGTACTTCAGCTTTGATGCAAGTAGGTAAAAGAGAAAATATTACCCTGTTAATTGTCGGTCATGTCACCAAAGAAGGAGCGATCGCAGGGCCGAGAGTATTAGAACATTTAGTAGATACAGTACTCTATTTTGAAGGCGATCGCTATGCTTCTCATCGTCTATTGCGATCGGTAAAAAATCGCTTTGGTGCTACCCACGAAATTGGTATCTTTGAAATGGCAGATAAGGGTTTGGTAGAAGTGGATAACCCTTCGGAATTGTTTTTAGGTAACAGAGACGAAGCTTCCCCCGGTACGGCAACCGTGGTAGCCTGTGAGGGGACTCGCCCGATTGTTGTGGAGTTACAGGCGTTAGTTAGCCCTACTAGCTACAGTTCGCCCCGTCGTTCGACTACTGGTATCGATTACAATCGCTTGCAACAAATTTTGGCTGTTTTAGAAAAAAGGGTGGGGATTCCTCTATCGAAATTAGATGCTTATGTGGCTTCTGTAGGGGGTTTGGGAGTAGGTGAACCTGCGGCAGATTTGGGTGTGGCGATCGCCATTGTTGCTAGTTTCCGCGATCGCATTGTAGACCCTCGCACGGTTTTAATCGGTGAAGTGGGTTTGGGAGGACAGGTACGTTTGGTATCTCAAATGGAATTAAGACTCAAAGAAGCTGCCAAACTGGGGTTTAAACGGGCGATCGTGCCGAAAGGTCAGAGTTTGCCCGACGATATCGGCTTGGAAATTATTCCCATTTCTAAGGTGATCGATGCGATTATTGCTGCGATTCCCTCTGAGCGATCGGGGAATTTTCCCGTTGTTGTCCAAGATAAAGAGGAAAATTAAAAAATCAAGTTGACATCTCCCAATAAATACGAGATACTCATAAAGGTGAATAAAATTTGCGGGTATAGCTCAGTGGTAGAGCGTCACCTTGCCAAGGTGAATGTCGCGCGTTCGAATCGCGTTACCCGCTCTCAAGTAATCTGTGGAATACAAATTGGCTTCTGATGAATTTACGCCAAGTCTCTTGTTAATGCACGAGGCTTGGTGTTATTACTTATTACATTGACTTGTCTGAGTAATGATTAATAAGCCTTAAAGGATAGGCTACACAAATAATAGGTTCTACTCAACTGAAATTCGCTGTAATTATCAAACTAGTTGCAAATTTGTCAATAGATAAAATATTAACTTTTGTAAATAAAAATGTAAGTGAATACTCAGATAATTTGTTAAACTTTGTTACACAATATTTAATTATTTTTATCAAATTGTGTCGAATAGAGGATTTTACGGTTTTAGAGGGAGTTTTTTTGATAAATAAAAACTACAAGAATATAAATCTGAGTAGGTTCGATTCGGAGCCTATCTCGGAGTTCCGATTTGGTAGAAGCCCCATAAAGTTCAACAAGGAGAGTCAAATTTATGTTCACTCACGTCAAGTCCACCATACGTCGTGTTAAACCAGAAGCGATTAATGGGCGCGACTTACTGAAGGTGGTCTATGTCGTGCTAGAGCCTCAGTACCAAAGTACCCTCACTGAAGCAGCTAGATCGATTAACAAGAACAATCCCCATTTAGCCGTGGAACTGAGTGGCTATTTAATAGAAGAATTAAGAGATGAAGAGAATTACGCCAATTTTCAACAAGATGTGGCGCAAGCAAATATTTTTATTGCCTCTTTAATATTCATCGAAGATTTAGCGCAAAAAGTAGTAGAAGCAGTTACTCCCCATCGCGATCGCTTGGATGCAGCAATTGTGTTTCCTTCGATGCCGGAAGTAATGCGCCTGAATAAATTAGGTAGCTTTTCTATGGCCCAGTTGGGACAGTCAAAAAGTGCGATCGCCCAATTTATGCGCAAGCGTAAGGACAAGTCTGGAAGTTCTTTCCAAGATGCCATGCTGAAGTTGTTACGCACTCTACCCAAAGTTTTAAAATATTTACCCGTAGAAAAAGCACAAGATGCCCGCAACTTTATGCTGAGTTTTCAGTATTGGTTGGGAGGAAATGCGGATAATTTAGAAAACTTCTTGTTAATGTTGTCGGATAAATACGTTTATCAAGGCAAACAGAATAAAGAATTTAAATACGCTGAACCTATTGTTTACCCCGATATGGGTATTTGGCATCCTTTAGCACCAAAAATGTTTGAGGATGTGCAAGAGTATTTGGCTTGGTTTAACAGTCGTCAAGATATTTCTGACGATCTCAAAGACCCCCTAGCCCCTTGTGTAGGAATAGTATTGCAACGCACTCACCTTGTGACCCAAGATGATGCCCACTATGTAGCTATGGTGCAGGAATTAGAATGTATGGGGGCGCGAGTTATTCCCGTATTTGCTGGCGGCTTAGACTTCTCTAAACCAGTGGATGCTTACTTCTGGAAAGAATCAGACAAAGATGCCATTATAGATGTAGTTGTCTCTCTGACAGGTTTTGCGTTAGTAGGAGGACCTGCCAGACAGGATCATCCCAAAGCGATCGAGTCTTTAAAACGCCTCAACCGTCCCTATATGGTGTCTTTACCCTTAGTCTTCCAAACTACTGAAGAATGGGAAGAAAGCGAACTAGGTTTACATCCCGTACAGGTGGCGTTACAAATTGCTATCCCAGAACTAGATGGTGCAATTGAACCGATTATTGCTTCTGGTAGAGACGGGACTACAGGACGGGCGATCGCCCTACAGGATCGGGTGGAATCGATTGCTAGGCGGGCGATGAAGTGGGGTAACCTGCGGAAAAAACCCAAATTACAAAAAAAAGTTGCCATTACGGTTTTTAGTTTCCCTCCCGATAAAGGTAATGTCGGTACGGCGGCTTATTTAGATGTATTCGGTTCGATTTACGAAGTAATGCAGGGCTTGCGTAACAATGGTTATGACATCCAAGACTTGCCCGATTCTCCCCAAGCCTTAATGGAAGCAGTAATTCACGATGCCCAAGCACAATATGCTTCCCCCGAACTAAATATTGCCCATCGGATGTCGGTAGAACAATACGAACGTCTCACCCCCTATTCTGTGAAGTTAGAAGAAAACTGGGGTCCCCCACCAGGACACCTCAATAGCGACGGTCAAAACTTGCTAGTTTACGGGAAAGAATTTGGTAACGTCTTCATCGGCGTACAGCCTACCTTTGGTTACGAAGGAGATCCCATGCGCTTGTTGTTCTCTCGTTCTGCTTCTCCCCATCACGGTTTTGCAGCTTACTACACCTATTTAGAACATATCTGGCAAGCTGATGCCGTATTGCACTTTGGAACCCATGGTTCGTTAGAATTCATGCCAGGTAAGCAAATGGGTATGTCTGGGGAATGTTATCCCGATAGTCTCATTGGTGCTATTCCCAATATTTACTATTACGCTGCGAACAACCCTTCGGAAGCTACTATTGCCAAACGTCGCAGTTATGCTTCTACTATTTCCTACTTAACTCCTCCAGCCGAAAATGCAGGACTGTATAAAGGGTTAAAAGAATTAGGAGAATTAATTGGTTCTTATCAAAGCCTCAAAGATAGTGGACGGGGCATTCAAATTGTTGATACCGTAATGGATCAAGCACGGATTTGCAATTTAGATAAAGATATCGCTTTCCCCGACCACTCCGCCAAAGATATGACCCAAGAAGAACGGGATACTATTATCGGTTTGGTATACAAACAACTAATGGAAATTGAATCTCGTCTCTTACCCTGCGGTTTGCACGTCATTGGGAAACCTCCCACTGCAACTGAAGCGATCGCAACATTAGTTAATATCTCTAATTTAGATCGCGAAGAAGAGGAAATTATTTCTTTACCCCGCATCATTGCCAATAGCATCGGCAGAGATATCGATGAAGTATATGCTAATAACGATCGCGGTATCCTAGAAGATGTACAACTGGTACAAGATATTACCCAGGCTACCCGCGCTGCTGTCTCGGCTTTAGTTAAGGCACAGATAGACGCAGAGGGCAGAGTCTCTATGGTGTCCAAACTCAACTTCTTGAACATCGGTAAAAAATCACCCTGGGTAGAGGCTTTACACCAACACGGCTATAAAAATGTCGATACCGAAGCTTTAAAACCCCTGTTTGAATATCTCGAATTCTGTTTAGAACAGATTTGCGCCGATAACGAATTAGGTGGTTTACTCAAAGCTTTAGAAGGGGAATATGTTCTACCAGGGCCCGGAGGCGACCCCATCCGTAACCCCAACGTTTTACCTACAGGTAAAAATATCCACGCCTTAGATCCTCAATCGATTCCTACCCTAGCGGCAGTTAAATCAGCAAAAATAGTTGTAGACCGCCTAATTGAACGTCAGAAAATCGATAATGGCGGCAAATATCCCGAAAGCATCGCTTGTGTCCTTTGGGGTACGGATAATATCAAAACTTATGGTGAATCTCTGGCGCAGATCATGTGGATGATTGGAGTTCGTCCTGTACCTGATGCACTAGGAAGGGTGAACAAACTGGAATTAATTACCCTCAAAGAATTAGGTCGTCCTCGGATCGACGTAGTAGTTAACTGTTCTGGTGTTTTCCGCGACTTGTTTATCAACCAAATGAACTTGTTAGACAGGGGTGTCAAAATGGCAGCCGAAGCGGACGAACCTTTAGAAATGAACTATGTTCGCAAACACGCCTTAGAACAAGCTGAAGAAATGGGTATTAACCTGCGTCAAGCAGCCACCCGCATCTTTTCTAACGCCTCTGGTTCTTATTCTTCTAATATCAACCTCGCGGTAGAAAATAGTAGCTGGGAAGAAGAGAAAGAATTACAGGATATGTACCTCAACCGTAAGTCTTTTGCCTTCAACTCCGATAATCCAGGAATTATGGATGAAAGTCGTAGCTTATTTGAGTCTTCCTTGAAAAAAGCCGATGTAACCTTCCAAAACCTCGATTCTTCCGAAATTAGCTTAACCGACGTATCCCACTATTTTGACTCCGATCCTACTAAAATCGTCTCCAGCTTACGGGATGACGGTAAAAAACCTAAAGCATACATCGCTGACACCACTACCGCTAACGCTCAAGTCCGCACCCTATCTGAAACCGTTCGTTTAGATGCCCGTACCAAATTACTCAATCCTAAATGGTATGAAGGTATGCTGAGTCACGGTTACGAAGGTGTACGCGAACTTTCCAAGCGTCTGGTTAATACAATGGGTTGGTCTGCCACCGCCGATGCAGTAGATAACTGGGTATATGAAGATGTCAATACCACCTTCATCGACGATCCTGAAATGTGTAAACGCCTGATGGATCTCAACCCCAATTCCTTCCGTAAAATTGTCGGAACTCTCTTAGAAGTTAACGGTCGCGGTTACTGGGAAACTAGTGAAGAAAACCTCGACAGATTGCGGGAATT
>JBHJNX010000041.1:0-2064 GCA_050330335.1 Pleurocapsa sp.
GCTGTACCACCTGAAAGTACGGAAAAATTGCCAAAGCTATGAAAAAGATTGCTACCTCGTGCCGTACCCCCTGTAATTTCGGTAATGTTACCGTTTTCGGTTACTGTTGTAGGTGTGGGTAACGTACCATCACTGGTAATTGACTGGGCTTGTGCCAAACCACCACTCAACAGACAAGATAGAGTCAAACTACAAGCTAAAGTAATTTGTTTTAATAATGAATAATTAGACATCTTAAAATAAGCCGATCGCCTGATAAATATTATTTATGTTTAAGCATATCGGATTTTGGAATTGGCAAAACAGATAAATTTATAAAATGTTTCAGTTTAACGACGAGAACAGATAAAGTAAGGGCGATTCGCGAATCGCCCCTACGGATATTGGCTAAATAATCGCTTGAAATAACTGAATTACTTTATCAATATTTTTGTCACCAGGCGATCGCTCTACACCGCTAGATAAATCGATACCACTGGGTTTTAGTTGGGATAGGGCATCTTGAATATTGTCTGGGGTTAATCCTCCTGCAAGCATCCAGGGTAGAGGTGGTTTGAATCGTGCTAAGTCTGACCAATTGAGGGTTTGACCTGTTCCTCCTAGCATTTGAGGGTGATAGGCATCTAATAGTAGTGTATCGACGCAATTTAGATAGGCAGTGGTTTCGGTTAGAGATGCAGAGGTTTTAATTCTAAAAGCTTTAATAATTTCAATTCCCGATGGCCTGAGTTGTCTGAGTTGATGACAAAAATCGGGAGATTCTTTACCGTGAAGTTGGACTGCGGTAAGTTGGGCAACCGCGATCGCTTTAGCTATAGTTTCTAGTGAAGCATTAGCAAATACTCCTACCGTGTCGATATTTGCGGGTAATTGTTGGATAATGGTTTTAATTTGTTCTGGCTTGATATAACGGGGCGATCGCTCGACACAAATAAAACCTAAAGCTAAAGATGTCGCAGCTTGAGATGATGTTATGGCAGCTATTTGAGCTATTTCTACTCCTTGTTTGGCCTGAGTAATACCGCAAATTTTAACTCGCATTCTGGGTACAAATTTTAAAATACGTTAACTATTGAGAAGAAACGCGGTTTTCAACCGAGAGATTTTTATAATTTCTATAAACAAATACACAATATAAAAGTATAAACAGCAAGGGAGTTAATTTTGTATATGATATCGAGTTTAGTTTTAGCCGTTGCGTATACTCCTTCAACCATTGATTGGAATCCTTCGGTAGCTTTAATCATGATTATGTCTAACCTATTTGCGATCGCGATCGGTCGTTATGCGATTCAAAATGCAGGAAAAGGCCCAGATTTACCGGTACCCAAACCAGAAGTATGGGATAACTTCGGTTTTCCCGAATTGTTAGCTACTACTAGCTTGGGTCACATTTTGGGTGCGGGAATTATCTTAGGGTTGGGTAATGCAGGAGTTTTGTAAACTACTCGTACTCTAATTAGATACGAGTTTCCTACCCAAACGGACGGCTGAAGTGTTTGGGGTTGCCTCAAACATCGTGTTCTTAACCTTTATCGTTAATTCATGGGTTGAAAACCCCGTCTTTTCGAGACGCTCCTTCTGAGCTTAATTGTAAAAGTGGTTCCTTGTTCTACTTCTGAGGAGACGATAATTTTACCACCATGAGCTTCTATGATTTGTTTGACGATCGCCAGCCCCAAACCAAAACCGCCTGTATTACGCGATCGCTCGCTGTCTACCCGATAAAATCCCTCGAAAATATGAGGTAAATTGGCTTGAGGAATGCCAATTCCGCTACCTTCGATGGCGATTATTGCCTGATTGTTTTAGAAGATGTTCAAAGATTAGCTCGCTATCGGACAGGCGATCGCCAAAATTAGACAGATTTTTTTCTTAAATTAGTCTTTAACCTTTCGATGTAGTCGCTCTGCTTCTTCAACAATATTCAGCATTTCACCTTCAGAAATTTTGCGAACATAATTGACTTTGATTTCTTCGAGTAAATCTACTAATAAAGCTTCTAACTCTTGCAGGTTATGTTCTTTTTGTAATTCTGTTTCTAAAACAGTAACAAAGCGATCG
>JBHJNX010000042.1:0-6707 GCA_050330335.1 Pleurocapsa sp.
TTCTGGGTTCTGATGCTTCAGTTTTGTCAGACAGTATCCGCGAGTGGGTACGGATGTTTTCCTGGGTGATGGTTTATTTGCTGGTAATGCAACTCAAAGATCGACTCCATCCAGAAAAAATTCTCTCAATTCTATTTTTTAGCTTAATCGTTCCCTTAGTTGCCGCTTTCCTACAATTTCTATTACCTCCGTCAATATTACCTTCTTTCTTAGTGTTTGAAAGTGGATATTCCGTAGCAGCAGGTTCTCGCATGAACGGAACCCTTGGACATCCCAGTACTTTTGCTACTTTTGTCTTGCTGTTTTTCGCCCTGAGCTTATGGAAGTTAGGTGACACAAAAAATAACCGTTTGACTTGGGCAATTTTGGTAGGCGTACTGGCTTTTTTTTTAGTCAGCAGCAAATCTTTAACAGGCTTGGTAATTCTAGTGGCATTTATTCCAGCTTTCTTTTTCCCTAAATCGAACTTTGTTAACTTAATTGGTGCAATTTCTTTGATCACCATGGCTATCTTTTTATTTGCTAGTTCAGATTTAGGACATGAGCGGCTTCAATCTTTGTATAGCACGCCATTACTTAATCCAGATATAGATGTTTCTAGGGCTATTTTAATGCACTGGGAAGATGGTAATAGTTTTAATTGGCGGATTGCTCAATGGACGTTTTTACTCCAATCTTGGCAAAAATATCCAATTTTAGGCTACGGCATTGGAACAGTTTATCATGTGAGCATTTTTGATACTGCTGCTCATAATGATTACATTAGATTTTTAATTGAAGAAGGAATTATCGGCTTCATTGCTTTTATAGGTTTTTTGATTGCTCAGTTTGTACGTTTAATTCAACTTATTGTTTCTGTAACATCAGAAAAATCACAGCGAAATTTCTGCTTTTTAATGCTGGCATTATTAATTTCTATGATGGTGGGAATGTTAACCGACAATATTTTATATCACACCACCCTTTTATTTTATTGGTGGACTCTAATGGCGATCGCTGGTTGGAATTGGACACCATCACCATCTGAAGAGATTCAACTTAAACAGTAATTTTATCTTTAATAACCCAAAGTAATACCAATATTCAACATTTCTGGAGGAAAATAAATAAATTACTAACACATTACTTTCAATAACCGTAGATAATTTCAATTCTTGTCCATAGATTTGATCACAACACCAAAGTTAAAATATGTCATCACTTCAAATTGTTAGTAAATTAAACCACCGTCTCGAACAAGAAAATATTCGATATTGTCACTGGAAAAGCAACGAACACGTTGATGCAGCAGTACAGGGAAAAACAGATTTAGATGTTCTAGCAGACCGCAATGAAAAAGTAAGACTAAAACAAATTTTAGCGGAAATAGGTTTTAAACAGTTTCAATCGGTTTCGTATCTGACATATATTGAAATAGAAGATTATGTAGCTATGGATGAAACCACGGGAACATTAGTGCATCTTCATCTTCATTACCAACTAGAATTAGGCGAAAAAAACCTCAAAGGATATCATTGTCCTTGGGAAAAACTGTTATTATCCAGCCGCATTTACGATCAAGAGCATCAAATTTATATCGCCGAACCTAATATTGAAATTATTATTCTAATAGTTCGCGCTGCATTAAAAGTTAGAAACCGCGATCTGTTGAAAAATTTACTAGGCTCTGATTATTTTCAGGGTGACTTTATTCGTGAATTTAGGTGGCTGAAACAAAAAATCGATCTCTCACAAGTGAAAGAACTTAGTGAAGAACTGCTGGGAAAAAATGCTGCTAAGATGATTCTGGACGCAATCGTTGATGAAGCTGATCTTCAGCAATTATTGTCGCCAAGAAATGCCATTCGATTAGCACTGAAGCAATATAAACGCTACGATCCCATGACAGCGATCCGACTGAGATGGTATCGAGAAGCACAATACCTCTTTTTCAAAGCCTTGAATAGATACTTCAATGCTCCTGTCAACACTAAAAGAAGTTCTATTAATCAAGGAGGTGCAATTATCGCTATTTTAGGAGCAGATGGGGCAGGAAAGTCCACCGTAAGCGCAGAAATAGTCAAAGGTCTATCTAGTAAAATAGATGTGTTTCCACTTTATCTTGGTAGCGGAGATGGTTCTGCTTCAATGCTGCGACAGCCATTGATTTGGATACGTAAAGCAGTTAAAATTTTGCGCTCGCGCTATACACCTGAAAAACTAGCGACAAACAAGACTAAACCTAAAAAATGGTACAAAAGGTCTAAAATATATCAACTAAATCACATTTTGTGGGCAATTGCTCTGGTGTATGAAAAACGAAATAAACTCAAACAAGCAAACTTGGCTAAAAATCGAGGTATGATTGTCGTTTGTGATCGCTATCCACAAAGTCAAATTCCAGAGTTTAATGAAGGTCATTTATTAAGTACTGAAAAAGTTAGTTCCTTTAAATTACTGCAAACTCTTCAGCAATGGGAACTTAGAGCTTATCAAGAAATGGAAGCTACCATGCCTCCCGATCTCGTAATCAAGCTGAATGTCTCACCTGAAGTAGCTTTAAGTCGCAAATCATCCCTAACCGAGGTAATTGAAAATAAAGTTGCTGCTGTTCGAGCAATCAAATTTCCCCATCAAACCACTGTTACTAATCTCGATGCCGATCTACCTTTAGATGAAGTCATATTACAAGCAAAGCATACAGTATGGCAAAATCTGTAATTAAGAGTCACAACCCTTTACTGGTCGAATTTGTAGGTCTTCCAGGGTCAGGCAAAACAACGGTTTCTTATAAAGTTGCCTCAATACTAAAAGCTCAGGGCATTGAGGTAGTTTCCAGAGATGAAATTCTCAGCCAATGGCATCAAAAAACTAGATTACAAAAACTGTTTCAACTATTTCCTGCTAACTTGAATCATTGGCATATTTTATTAAATTCCTTGAGCTTTGCTGCTGGAGTCAAACCAATTAATAGGCAAAGTTTTTTGCAGGGGGGCAAAATTTTTGTCAATGTTAAACGAAATGATGCAGTTATTCATGCTAGAAATTGTCAAATTATCTTACTTGAACAGGGTTTACTCCAAGAAGCTTGGTCAGTTGTGATTACTGGCAGCTTACCTCAATTAAACTATCTAAAAAACAAAATAACTCCTATTTTCTATAAAAGATCTATAGTAATCGTTAACTTTCAACTAGATTTAAATACTGCGGTATCTAGAATACAAAATCGTCCGAGGAAAAAAAAGAAAGATAGTTACTTCGATCTAATGAATTCAAACAAGGCTTATTTTTTACTTACACAATACTTTCCTTACCTGAAAGAAATTGTTAGCTGTGCGCGAACTGCCGAAGTTCCCGTCTTAGAAATAGATAGTTCGTTGCCTATAGAAGTCAACTCCGAAAAAATTGCTAATTGGATTGTCAGCCAAATACATTAGCTGAAATCATTATTTTAGTAAGAATTAATCAGTCGCACACCCTAAATATTAGAAAATGTTGTAAATTTTTTTTGGGGCAAGTTCCATTAAGAAATTCTTCTAAATTGGTATACCCATCACCATCAGCATCTTGAGAAGCATCTGATGGATCTTTCACCTTAAAACCATAACGTCTTTCAAATTTATTGGACATACCATCGTGGTCTGCATCTCGATAGGGAGTACCAGAAGCAAGCTCAGGCCATCCACCAACTTCTGAGGGATCGTCAATTATTTTCCCCGTACCATTTTTAACATCTTCGACTATTCTTAAATCTACTTTATCTCTTCTAATAAAGAAAGTTTGATCTTGATTTAGCCCTAAACTTGCTCCTGCGTGCTTTAATATCTGCTCATATGCCTGTTGTGCATTAGTGACACTAATTGTAGGAGTAGGATGAGGATTTTGCACTACCCATTTAAGAGAGTCAGGATGCATTACCTTTTGAGGAACTAAATTACCTTCGATATAAATTTCTACTGGTTCATATTTGGTATCAATAAACCATTCCCCAGAGTCTGTATTCACTCCTGGTTTAAAATAATTACCAATATAATTTACTTGGGGTATACCATAGTCACCCCTGACCTGAGTGGGAGCAAAAAAATTTTCACCAAAGCCGGAATTGTAAACAATGTTATTGACCACATCAACGATACCAGTATTTTTGATTTCAGGATTTCGATGTCTGTTGTGAGCCAAAAGATTGTGATGGATAGAGATATTTCTTTGTCCATCTGAGGCTAAGAATAAGCCCATACTATGACACTGCCTTTGATCGTTTTCTACATGAGTAGAGCAATCTAATGCTTCTGAAATAATACTCCACTGAACAGTGATATCGTACGCGTCATAAAAAACACTAACAACTTCATCCGTTGCCCAGCTAAATGAACTATGGTCTACAATTACGTTGTAAACTTGTCTACTTCCCGAAGCTATCGTTAAGGCATCTAAAACACCATCCCTTCCAGATTCATAGGGATTACTTCCTGGTCTAGCTCTGATATATCTTACAACTACATCATGAGTTGTGATTTTGATAGTTGGTTTAGTATTTTTAAGACTATTTTTTAGGGTAATCCCGCCGCCCGGAGCAGTCTGACCAGCAATGGTAATATATGGGTTGGCAATTTTTAGAGTAGAATCTAGTTCTATTGTGCCGCCCACTTTAAAAATTACTATTCTCGAACCTTTAGCTTCAACAGCCGCTCGTAAACTGCCTATTCCACTATCGTGAAGATTTGTTACCTCAATTACTTTACCACCCCGACCTCCAACAGTAGTCGAGCCAAAGCCTTCAGCTCCAGGAAAAGCTGGAAGTGATTTTTGAGAAGAAGTCAAAAACAGATTTTCGCCGCTCGCCCCGTCGGTAGAAAATATAGAGTTTGTTGAAAGCAGCAATAACAACAGTACTAATAAACTTAGTGCAAAAAGTTGGTGTAATCGCATAACTTAGAGTTGAGTATTGTAAAGTTCTTTTTTTACATAACTTTTGACTGCTAAAAGCTAAATGCAGAAAACTTTGTATATAATTTTGTATTTTAAATAATGACGATCAAGTACAATTTCATAACCATCTTATTTGAATTGTAAAAATTGTAACAGTAGCCAGGGAATTGACAGGAAGAAAAATATAAAAGTCGCACTTTTTTAGCTTTTGGCTTAAATACAAATTGCCAGAGCCAACTATTGTTCAACAACCAAGTAAAACTTATTGAAGCAATGATATTTACCAATTAGTTTAAAACTATTGTTATTAATAGTTCAATAGTAGTTTATTATTAGTTTAATCTTTTTCATGTTAAGTAAATGCTCATCAAGCATCTAGATAATTAATCGATTGTATGCATAAACCTGTTCTAACTATTTTTTATCAGTTTAATCCTTTAAACCCTAGCATTGGAGGTATCCAGACTTGCATTAAATATATCATCAAATATCTACCATCTGAATTTGAACTGCGTTTAGTAGGAACAGGAAACGACCCAAATATATCTACTGGTCAATGGCATGAAGCCGAACTGTACGGTAGAAAATTTTTATTCATGCCAGCACTGTATTTAGAGAACGATAATATTAGAGGTCTAATTCCCACAACAGTAAAGTATACAATGGCCATTATGGGGAAAAATTTTTCCTCTGACTTTATGCAGTTCTATAGACTAGAACCAACTCTGGTCACTCCCCATTGGTCGGGTAGTAGGATTTTTCACATTCAAAATGATATTGAACAAGCTATGAAAGGTGCGAGCCGAGAGGGTGGAATTCTTTGGCGGCGATTTCCTTGGGCTTACTTTGCCCTCGAACGCTTGTTAGTCAATCAGTTTAGCCATATCCTTTGCTGCAACTCAAAATCTGCACAACAATATCGGCAACGTTATCCTAAAATTGCTGATTGCGTTTCCTATCTTCCCAATGCCTTTGATAGCGATAATTTTTATCCCTTAACTGATCAGGAACGTCAAGCCAAGAGAGTCTCTCTAGCACGGGAATTAGGTCTGGCTGAAGAAAATCGTTTCATTTTATTTGCGGGACGACTACATCCTCAGAAACAACCTGTATTGCTGATTCGCTCAATTGCCGCTCTCAAACAGCTAAACATTCACCTGCTCATCGTTGGACAGGGAGAGTTAGAAGACAAAGTTCGTTCTGAAATTACGCGGTTGAATTTATCTAAACAAGTTACTTTGCTCGGTCCTCTTCCTCAAAGCAAGCTAGCAGCTTTATATCAAATCAGTAGTATCTTTATACTTACGAGTGCTTATGAAGGTCTAGCTTTAAGTTCTCTTGAAGCTTTGGCTTGTGGAACACCAGTTGTCACAACTAGGGCTGGTGAAACTCCCAATTTCCTCACGGAAGAAAGTGGTATTGTTTGTGAAGAGCAATCTCCTACAGCGATCGCTGCTGCATTAGAACAAGTGTTAGAGCATCCAGAAAATTATCCTACTGAAGCTTGTACCAGAGTTGCTAAACCTTATAATGCTCGTGATATCGTTCGAGGTATTTATAGCAATTTACTACAAGAATGGCAACAAAAAAATGCTTCTTAATGAATAATCATGGGTGTAGCCACTCAAAATCGCTTTGGTTTATTAATCTAGTAGTCATGGGCATAAATAAAGATACTATACAAAATTGTCTTTAATTACACGCCAAAACACTGTTCCTGGCTAAATCAAATTGAGATTTGGTTTAGTATCTTGATGCGTAAGCTTCTCAAGCGCAGTAGCTTTACTAGCAAAGGAGAT
>JBHJNX010000043.1:0-42726 GCA_050330335.1 Pleurocapsa sp.
GCGGCTGGTGCGAGTAATCTTTTGGAAGATACCACTGATGAGGAAATAGAAGCCGAGTTGACTGACATTTCCACTGATATACCTGTAGAAAATTACACCGAACAGGCGACTAAATTACAGACAGATGTCATTGATAATCTTGCTACTGCTGAAAGTGCGGCGATCGCTGGTGATGCTGCTATATTAGATGGAATGGCTACCAATACTGAAAATTTCTTTAATCCTACAGATGAGCAATTAGTAGAAGATGCGGTGGAATCTATTTCTAATCTGGATAAAGAAGTAGATGAAATAACCGAAAATTTCGACTGGCATCAAGTTGATCGTAGCAACTCTATTGTAGAAAAATCAGATACTAGTATTGGAAATACTTCTCTCGACTATATCGATAATGTTGCAGATATCAGTTTAGATGAAATTACTTGGGGTGATACTTCAGAAGGTACAGAAGATTCTACTAGCGAATTATTAATTGATTTTGAAGATACTAACGATAATTCAGACGATATTAGTTTTGATAAAATCGCTTTAGACAATACCCCTGAAGATTCTACTAGCGAATTATTAGTTGATGTAGATAATTCAGACAGCATCTCAGAATGGTTAGATAATTTAGACATCTCTGAAGATAATTCAGACAGTATCTCAGAATGGTTAGATAGTTTAATAACATCAGAGGATACTACCAACAATGCTGACAACATATTTGATAGTACTGCAACCGACGATAAAACTGACAAAACAGATGATGACGAGCTATCTTTTCAGTTTTTAGAAGACTTGTTAGAAGAAAGTTCTAATTTTAATCAGGAGAAAGATAGTTGAGAGGAATTAGCGATCGCCTGAAACAATTACATAGTTAGAAGTCAACAGTTAAATCATTTAACTTCTGGCTATATTGTTGTTTACTTCCTAAAGGTAAAAAGATAGTTAATTCTTTACCTTGCTCTTGTCTTTGTCTGACAGTAAGTTTCCCACCCAAAGCTTGGAAAATATTTTTAGTTACATCTAAATTAAGACTTAAAAATCCTGTAGCAGGTTGAAAGCTCAATAATTGTCCCAAAGATTTAAAGGGATTTTCGCTGTCGCTATTGTTTTGTTCGGATAATACCTGTAGTTTCAGGCGATCGCCAGCCGTGGATACTCTAACATGAATATGTCCCCCAGTTGGTAAACTACGGGTACAACTTTCTATTAAACCAGTTAGAAGTTTATCTAACATCACAGGATCGCTAATTATTTTAGGTAGCTTTTGAGGTAGAGTAAAATCTAACTCTACATTACGCCGTTTGGCTTTCTGCTGCCAGCGAGGTATATTTGCTTGAAACACTTGTTCTAAAGGAAAAGGAACTAAATGTACTGATTGAGCAGTTTGAGGAGTAGATTCTAACTCCGCGGCCTGAAAGATTAAATCCATACGCTCTATTTGTTCGGTACATTCGCGATCAATTTCCTGCAAACGTTTAACTACATTGTCTTTAAAATCTTGTTTTCGTTTTAATAATAGTTTAGTTAAAGTACGAATAGTAGTCAGGGGGGTACGAACTTCATGGGTAAGTGCTTGTAATAATTCCATTTCTGAATGGCCGTTAGTCGTGGCCGCATTCACAGATGAGATCAAGTCACAAGGGATAGGAATAGTTTCGATCTGACGAGTTTTTTCTAGAGTTAAACTATTGAGATCAGGTAAATATTGGAGTATGTGACGGCTAAAAGTAGTTACTAAACGATAATCTGGTACTGGAGGAACAAACTGCTCGATTAAACTATCTAATTGTTCTATCCGACTATATTTAGTTAACGCTAAACGCGATCGCAATGTTGCCCAAGCAGTTTCAATTGTTTCAGGCTGAAACGAAAATTGAAATTTTGGAATGCCATTTACATCTTCCCCTAAAACTATTAACAAAGCAAAGCTTGCCGTTAAAACCAGACAAAATTGTTCTGAAGCTATGGGGTCTTTCGGTAACAAAGGTAATTTAATAATTGGATTGGTATCTGCCAGTAAAGTATCCAATCTATCTTCTGAAGAGCTACAGGGCATTAATGCCATACAATTAAAAGCTTCAGGAGTAAAAATTCCAGTTTGTAGCTGAGAAATTAAAGTTATATTGCTTAAAATAGGTACGGGAGCCGAAAAAATTAATCCCTGTTTAATCGAAGAGTCGTTTTCTAAATCTATAGTAGACAATAATAATTTTTCGACTGCGGCGATCGCTCCGTGCCACTCCTTTTGAGCTTTTAGAGCTGCTAATTTGTATTCTTGACGGACAACACCAGCCTCGCCGAGCGTCGGCCAAGACGCACCATTACTATGGTAAGCAGATTCCGATTGCTGATTGGCTACAGCCTCTACCTCAGTAGAATTTAGCTCTAGTTCTGATTCTCGATCAAGAATATTACCAAGACTTTGTAGTAACCAATTTTGCACTCTATTTCGACCTCCTCTCATCAGTTAATTTAAAATTGTCTCTATAGTCAGTAATACCGCTCAACTAAACTTACTCAAACTTACTCAGAAGTAGGAAAGTGTAGTCATTCGTAGTGGGTTAAGCACCACGGGGTTAAACGGCAAACCCCTTATTCCTTGGTCTAAGACATCAGGAATTACTTTTCTCATAATATTTAATGAACCATTAACATCCGCATTTAATAACTGATTTGCTCCAGTTTTATACAACCCCCTAGCTATTCTTTTTCCCTTAAATACTGGTTTTTGTTCACCATATTTAGGTAACTTGTCTCGATCTAAAGCACTTGATTTGGATGTATAAGATTCCTCAGTGATTATTACTTTTATCCCTTGTAACTGAGCCTTATAGGTTAACATTTCTATCAAGCGATAATGGGGAATATTTACAAATTGTTGATTATTCCTTTTCCCCAGATTTAAAGATTGTTTTTGATGGTCATTATGTCCAATAATTAAAGTTCCTATTTTCTGGGATGTACACCAATTTATTACTCTTTTACTTGCGGTATGTAGATAATTTTCTACTCGACAGTTTCGTTTATGGGTGAGGGATTGTAACTGCTTAGATGAGTTGAGATTATGGCGGGTTTTCAGGCTCGATTGTAGTTGTGAACGTTGTTTATTATAAAATGTATTAATTGCTTTTAATGGTCTGCCTTTAATCAAAAGAGGAGGGATATCTGTTTGATTTGTAGTTACAGCCATTAAGTTATTAACACCTAAATCTATTCCCGCTATCTGTTGATTATGGGTTATTTCTTCTTCTTGTTCATAAACTATTTCTAATACATAACAACTAGTTTTTGGGACTATTCTTACCCCAATTATTTCTTTAATTAAGGTAGGAATTTTTATTTCACTCATAGATAAGTGACAAATTCCCTGTTTTAAAGGTTTTTTATACACTGATTCAAAAGGATAAATCAGAATATTGCGACCTTTTTGTTTATGTTTATATTTGGGAATTTTCGGTAATCCTAAAAATTTATCAGGATGTTTTTGATACTCCTTTAAAGCACCCAAATAACTGTTCCATGCGGAATCTAATTTCCTAATTATTTGTTTACTAACTTTAGTGGGTAGTGCTAAATAATCAGTGGTCTTAGATACCAGATGATATAGTTGATTAAAGTTAAGTTTTTGTCGATGTTGAAAGAAGTATTGACGATAGTGATAATTAGCTAAGTTGAACAGGTTTTTGGACAAAAAGCTGTATTGGTCAATTTCTGACCAACAAGGATGACTTTTGCTAATAAGATGGCGTTCAACTAGTTTCATATGGTTATGATAGAGTAAAATCCGCAAATAAAAGCATTTTTCCCGAAAACTTACTCAAAAACCCAGTTTTACTCTCAAAATGAGGATAATTAAACATAATTAACTAAATTTTCTTTCACTGTTATCAGCCCAAATTTTTTTGAATTTACTATTCTTAGATATATACATGAATCTTAACTGTTTTGTTCTCTCCCCCAAAGCCGTAAAACCGAACAGTATATTCGAGATCGCCGATAAGATAAAACGTAAGATTAAATTTCAACATGATGACAAGTTAATTTTGTTTGCCATTGTTAAACAAGAGTAAAAATACTAACATAGTGCGAAACCAGCGTTTAAGATGTGGTGCAACTTAGGATTAATTTTATCTAACAGATATTTTTATGGCGAAAACTCTAATAGTTAAGCCTCTGGGATTGGTTTTACAAAAAGCAGATTTAATTTCGCCCGAACAAGTGAAAATAGCCCTGGAAGAGCGAAATAACCTGCCAGATCGCAGAATAGGCGAAATTATGGTTCTTAAAGGCTGGATTCATCAACAAACAGCAGATTTTTTTGCCGAACAGTGGC
The DNA here is from genome assembly GCA_050330335.1 of Pleurocapsa sp. Lineage (GTDB taxonomy): Bacteria > Cyanobacteriota > Cyanobacteriia > Cyanobacteriales > Xenococcaceae > Waterburya. Next base: position 4,322 of record JBHJNX010000043.1, read on the forward strand.
CCAAATTGTTACTAAAAAAACAACAACCACCTATAGGGCAATATCTCAAAGCAGCAGGTTTAATTGATGAAGAATTAATTACTAATATTCTGCAAGAACAACGAAGTAATGGGATTAAATTTGGAGCTTTAGCGGTAAGTAAGGGGATAGTTTCCTTCAAAACTCTAAATTTTTTCTTAGAACAATTAGAATTAGTTAAATCTCAAAAACAGGTCAGAATTGCTTTACCCCATCTCAAACAATTTGAGGAGCTAAATCAAATTGAAAGTTACATATTATACAATGATATTTGTGACCCCGTCGCCTTATTAAATTGCTATCGACAAGTTTGGCAGCGTAAAGAACTTGTAGCTACTAATAGTGAAGTTGAAAAAGAATTAATCCGCAGTCGATTAGTCGTCAAACAAAATAATAAATTACAAGTTGCACGAGCGCATTACTACACTGTTTTTGATGATAATTGGATCGAACAACAATTAGCCCGCTTGCAGCCTTATGGTAAAATTCGCCTGAAGTTATTTGGTTTAGAAACTAAAGCTAGTTTGCCTTATAAAGTCTTAACGGAAGTTAATTCTTGGACAAACAATCAACCTTTTTTGACTCAAAAACTATATCAAATTATTCAACAGCGCGAATCTTTTATTCCCAGAGATAGTGAATCAGAAAAAATTGAAGAGCTAGTACAGAATTATATTTTAGATAATTGGGGAACAGGAGCAGCAGCAGGACATTTATGTCAATTAAAGTCTGCTTTACTACAATATCAAGAATGTTCTCCTATATCTCTATTAAAAATTTACAAAAAAATTTGGCAGCAAAGAGCCATTTTTGAACCAAGCGATCGCCAGCAAGCATACTTAATTGATCTTGGTTTGGTTACAGAAAATAATGGTCAGTTGACTGTAGCCAATCGGATTTATCAAACAATATTTGATCGCGTTTGGATTGACGAACAAATTGCCATACTGAGTAGAAAAATTGTTGCTCCAGTGACTCCTATAAAATCAGAAACACCAGTTACAAATCACCCGAAAATCAAATATTTGACTAGAAATTTCTGGAAAATAACCACAGGAATTGGCATCTTATTATTAATGCAAATTATCATTAACTTGAATGCTAAATTAATTTTGGAATACCTTCGAGTTCGACAATTAGATCAAGCTAATAAGTTATGGCAACAAGAAAAATATCAACAAGCATTAACAGGTTACAATTCACTACTACAAACAAATCATGGTAATCGCGATCGCCTGTGGCTAAATCGAGGTTATGCTTTAGGGGGTTTAAAACAATACTCAGCAATGCTGGAATCTTGTGCGGCGGCGACTCTTATTGAACCACTCTCAGCTTTAGCTTGGAATTGTCAGGGGGAAGCTAACTATCACCTGCAAAAATATCAATTAGCAACCAATAACTTTGATCGAGCGATCGCTATTGATTCTCAAGAAGCAACTTTTTGGCTGAATAAAAGTTCAGCATTATTTAAATTAAAACAACATCTGGCAGCATATGCTGCTAACGTACGAGCCATCAAACTCATCGAACAACAAAAACCCAATCGTAACTATAAAACTAATAATTTGGATTTGGCGATCGCCTACAAGCAACAGGGAGAAATTTTACTCCAACAACAACAATATGATCGAGCTTTAACTGCTTTTGAACATTCTTTAGCATACGACCTCAACGATCTTACCGTTCAACAGGGAAAAGGTATTGCTTTATACGAACTCGGAGCTTATCAAGAAGCAGAGAGGTTATTTGAAGAGATTTTACAAAGAAAAGACCTTTCTCAATCTCAACAAGCCAGCACCAGACTTCATCAAGGGATTAATTTTTGTTATGCTCAAAAAACTAGAGCCGCTACTCAAGCTTTTAACAAAGTCCTGCAACTAACTGACGATAATCGATTAACAGCGATCGCTCGTACAGGATGTGGAATTCAGTGAACATTGAACGATATATGTTAAATGATATATGCTTTCTCAATGGAATTGTTTTTTAGAAAACTTAGGTGAATGGCACGGTTCATTTACTCGCTTTTCGTCACTGGGAGAACAACTAGAAGACATTCCCAGTGTAGTTATTTTAGAAGGAAGAGAAAACAATGAAGCCGTTCATCAGGTAGTTCGCTATCTACCTCACGACAGTCCTTCTCGCGATGTAGTGGTAGACTACGGGAAAAATAGTCTCAATCGTAGTATTTTATTCTTTGAAACAGGTGCTTTTTCTCAGGGGAGTATACAATGGAGTCCATATAGTACCTTTGGCGGTGAATTTGGTTTGCGAATTGGCGATCGCCGCTTACGTATGGTACAATTGTATAATAGTTCCGCTCAATTAGAACGAGTCGTCCTGATTCGAGAAAAATTACTAATCAGTCAGACACCCGAAAGACCTCTGTTAACCGTAAATAGTCTTTTAGGACAATGGCAAGGTGAAGCTGTCACCATGTATGCCGATTTACGTAACCCAGAGCGTTATACCACCAAGTTACAACTTACTAAGATACAAAGCGATCGTATCGAGCAAAAATTATCCTTTGGCGATCGCGTAATTGCTTCTACTGCTAGAATCGACAATTCTAGGTTACTATTTGAAACCAATTGTTTACCAGTTCAAATCTTATTATTACCCGACGGAGCGTCCTGCAACTGTCCCGAAAAGATCGAATTAGGTCATCATTTTGTCTTAGAAATGGGTTGGTTACTCCAGCCAAATCTCCGACAGAGAATCATCCGTAGCTATAACGAACAAGGTACTTGGACTAGTTGTACTTTGGTTACAGAAAGGAAAATCAGTTAATGTTTCTTATTTCTTCTTGCTAAGATAAACTTCAAAGATAATCATGATCTGTGTGAGAAGATGACAATTCAACTGCAACAAGCTTTAACTGTCGGAAAGTATCTAGTTACACAGCGTTTGAAAGGACGCAAGCGTTTTCCCTTGGTTTTAATGCTAGAACCTTTATTTCGCTGTAATTTGGCTTGTTCTGGCTGTGGTAAAATTCAGCACCCCACGGAAATTTTAAAACAACACCTAACCCCCCAACAGTGTTTTGCTGCGGTAGAAGAATGTGGTGCGCCAGTGGTTTCTATTCCCGGAGGAGAGCCACTATTACATCCTCAGATCGGCGAAATTGTTGAAGGGTTGGTGGCTAGGAAAAAATTTGTCTATCTCTGCACCAATGGCTTATTGCTAGAAAAAAGCCTCGATAAGTTTGAACCATCTCCCTATTTAACTTTTAGCGTTCATTTAGATGGCCTAAAAGAACAACACGATCGCACTGTAGATCGTGAGGGAGTGTTTGATAAAGCGATCGCTGCAATTCGCACCGCTAAAAACCAAGGCTTTCGGGTTACTACTAATACTACAGTATTTTCTGATGCCAACCCCAGAGAAATGCAACAATTCTTTGATTTTTTAGAAACCTTGCAACTCGATGGCATGATGATCTCCCCCGGCTATAGTTATGAATTAGCACCAGACCGGGAACACTTTTTACAACGGGAACAAACTAAAGCTTTATTTAAAGAAATACTATCTCCTTGGAAATCGGGTAAGAAAAACTGGAACTTTAACCACAATCCTTTATTTCTAGAATTTTTAATGGGAGAAAAAGATTTCGATTGTACTCCTTGGGGAAGTCCTAGCTACAGTGTATTAGGCTGGCAAAAACCCTGTTATTTACTAAATGAAGGACATTATTCTAGTTACCAAGAATTAATCGAGCATACTGACTGGGATAATTACGGTCGAGCTAGTGGCAATCCTAAATGTGCCGATTGTATGGTACACTGCGGCTACGAACCCACTGCGGCAACAGCGGCCCTGCAACCAGAAAATATGGGTAAAGCTATTGGGGCTTTATTTAGCAGTTAAATTAGGAGTAATCTTAAGCACTGAAACGCTGCCAATCAATAATCATGGGGACAATCATTCCGCGATCAATTCTCAACTTAACTAGCGAACAACTCGATTAAAGTTGTACTTGATAGGTTTTACCCATTACTGTCACGCGATCGCCCGTCCTTAATTTACGCCCCCTTCTAGTTTCGATTTCTCCATTTACGGCTACTTCTTCGGCTTTAATTCTCAGTTTGGCTTCTCCTCCTGTTTGAGTGACTCCCTGCCATTTGAGAAATTGATCTAGTTTAATATAAGGTTCGAGTGATTGATTGTTCATAGTTAATTGCTATTCCCTATTCCCTATTCCCTATTCCCTGATTAATGAACACACCCAGTCACTATATTTTAAATTTAGCGTTTCTTGGTAAGACAATTAATTATCAAAACAATTGGGCGATCGCTCTGGGAGCAGTTTTACCCGATCTGCCGATTTTTATGTTTTATTTTGTTAGCAAATATATCTATAAATTACCCGAATCTAAAATTTGGTCGGAAGCTTATTATGAACCTGTTTGGCAAAATTTAGTTGCTTTGTTTCATTCAATTCCCCTAGCAATTATCGGTGCAATTATCTTTTTTTATTTAGATTGGCAGCCAGGAAAAATTTTATGTATCAGTATGCTATGTCATTCATTATTGGATTTACCAGTACATCATAATGATGCCCATCGTCATTTTTTTCCTTTTACTAATTATCGTTTTATCAGTCCTGTTTCTTATTGGGATGTCGCTCACTATGGCAAAATAGTTGCTTTCATAGAAATATCATTAGTATTGATGGTTAATCCCATCGTTATGGGACTTTTAAATTCTCCTTTCACCAAAGGTGTAGTAATTGCAATCGATTTATTTTACGTATTTGCTTATTGTCGTTTTTATTTATTTAATTTGTAATTTTATCTTCTGTATGGGCTTGATAAACTGCTTGTACATTGTACCAATTTAAAAATATTCGGGCGGCTTGTTCTGCTAGTTGAGGTTTACCGCGATCAATTAACCATTGCAAAAATGGCTGCATAGTTCGTTCATTAATTGCACCATTTAATGATAATATTCCCCATAAAATACGGTGTAATATTGTCATTTGAATCATCATTCTGACATCAAGAGTAGGGTGTTTTCGATAAAAAATAATTCCCATTTCTCCCCTTTCTTTTTCCCGTTTAATCGCCTGGGGAATTTGGGATAAATCAAACGGAGGATGCCAATGATAACCTACTGCTTCAGGACATTTAATCAGTTTTAACTTGAGTTTTTTTAATCTAACTCCCAACTCTAAATCTTCCCAACCATAGAGTTGAAAACCTGTATCAAATAATCCTGCTGCTTCTAACCATTTACGGGCGATCGCAACATTTCCCGTGGCAAAATAAGCTGCCGAAAAATCAGTTATTTTATAAGGCTCGGTAGTAGGATCGTCAAAGTTATTAGTATTAATTACCCAACCATAAGTAAACAGGCGATCGCTTTTGAGCTTTTGTTCTCCTAATATTAAAGCATCAGCGTGAGCTTGTAAAAACTGCTCTGTAACCACTAAATCACTATCGATAAAAACAATTGTTTCCCCTTTAGCCTTAGCTACCCCTAAATTTCTCGCTGCCGCTGCCCCTTGATGATTCTGTTGATAGGTTATGACGTGAGGCAATTGTTGTTGATTTTCTGCCACCCATTCTAAGGTATCATCCGTCGAACCATCATCTACTAAAACTACTTCATAACCGCTAACTTTGCCATCCCGTAACTGTTGATTTTCTAAAGCTAGCAAACACTTTTGTAAAATCGGCAAACGATTATAAGTAGGAATGACAACACTAATAAACATAAATGGATAATTGTGTTGATGATTAATAGTTGATCGCTGTTCCCTGATTCCCGTAAGGGCGAACAGCCGTTCGCCCCTACTAATTTACCCCCATTTAAAGATCGCCGCTGCCCAAGTTAATCCTGCACCAAAGCCAGAAGCAGCGATGGTATCTCCAGGTTTGACTTTACCTTCTCGCACGGCTGTATCTAGGGCCAGGGGAATAGAAGCGGCAGAAGTATTACCATATTCAGCTACATTACTTAAAATCTTTGCTGGAGGAATTTTGAGGCGTTTGGCGACTGCATCCATAATGCGTTGATTGGCTTGATGCAATAATAACCAATCGATATCATCAGCAGTAAGATTAGCACGGAACATTGCTTTACCGATCGCTTCGGGAACTTTAGCTACGGCAAAACGGTATACTTCCCGCCCATTCATGGTAATGGGTTGATAAGTACCTGATTCGGTAGTTATGTCTGCTACCAAAGGTTGAGATTGACTTTGATAACCGAGATTGAGACTGTCATTCTGACTGCCATCACTATACATCTCAAAAGCTAACAGGCGATCGCCTTGGGGGATTCCCTGACATACTACAGCCCCTGCACCGTCGCCAAATAGTACGCAGGTAGTACGATCCGACCAATCTACCCAACGAGATAAAACATCTGCCCCAATCACTAAAACGTTTTGATATACTCCAGTGCGAATAAACTGGGCGGCAGTAATTAAAGCAAAAACAAAGCCGGAACAGGCGGCAGTTAAATCGAATGCCACAGCCTGATTTGCCCCAATTAAACCTTGAACTTTACAAGCACTACCAAATAAATCGTCTGGGGTAGAAGTCGCCAAAATAATTAGATCTAAATCCGTAGGGGCGATTCCTGCCATTTGTAGAGCTTGTTGGGAGGCGATCGCCGATAATTGACTGAGAGATTCGGTATTTGAGGCAATATGACGATTTTTCATGCCTGTTCTACTGGCAATCCACTCGTCAGAAGTTTCTACGATTTGCGCCAGATGGTTATTACTTAAAATTGCTGTTGGCGCAGCCGAACCACATCCAGTAATGGCGATACCCGCCCCCGTATTGTTCAATGTTTTTCTCCTGTTACTAAATGGGAGTTATATAGTCGATTTAATTTTAATTTGCCGAAGCTGTTTCAGTTTCAGCCTGTGTTGGATCGATGCGGCGATCGTTATAAGCTTTGATCCTTTCTAAGACTTGATTGTTAACTGCTTCTTGTGCCAGACGTACTGCATTGAAAATCGAAGCCGCTTGGGAACTACCGTGACTGATAATACAGACACCGGCTACCCCAAACAACAATGCACCACCATGTTCGGTGCGATCGATTCTCTGTTTGATATTCATCAGATTGGGTTTTAATAAAGCTGTACCTAGTTTACCCCGCCAACCTTTGGGCAACTCTTCTTTCATGATTTGCAGCATTACTTCCCCTACGGCTTCGGCGAATTTGAGTAACACATTGCCCACAAAACCGTCGCAGACGATAATATCGAAGTCTCCAGATAAAACATCTTTACCTTCGGCATTTCCCACAAAGGGAAGTTCAGGATTATTTCGCAACAGTTGATGAGTTTGTAAGGCGAGATCGTTACCTTTAGAAGATTCTTCCCCGATATTTAGTAAACCTAATTTTGGTTCGGCGTTACCCAAAACATATTTACTATAAATTGTTCCCATTAAGGCAAACTGTTCTAAATACTTCGGGCGACAGTCTACATTTGCCCCCACATCCAAAACGATTACCGATTTATTTGGTAAGATTGTTGGTAGTACTGCACCAATGGCGGGGCGCTCAATTCCCGTCAAGCGTCCCAAACGCAACAAAGCCGATGCCATTGCCGCTCCAGAATGTCCTGCGGAAACTACTGCATCGGCTTCTCGATTTTTCACCAAATTCATCGCTACATTAATCGAAGCTTTTGGTTTACGGCGAATACCTGTTAGGGGTTCTTCTTTCATGGTGACAACATCATCAGCATGAACGATTTTAATTGAGGCGTTGCCTTTACCGCCATATTTTTCGATGGAAGATTCTATTTGTGCTTTATCTCCCACCAACAACACATCGAGTTCTAATTCTGCTGAAGCGGCGATCGCTCCTGCGACGATTTCATCTGGGGCGTAGTCTCCCCCCATAGCGTCTACTGCAATTCTTGCGCGCGTTAATACCATTTAGCAAATATTATAGAAGCCTTACAAATTTTAACAGTCTGCGGGGGCATCTCCCTACAATCTGCATTGATGATTAAAAGAATTTAATCTATGACATAATAGCCATTCTAATCGACGAGGTTGCTTAATGCTGGATTTAATTGTTGCTAATTTATTGGCTTGGTTATTAAACTGGTTTGGGCGATCGCCTGCGCCCTTAGAACCCCTACAACCTCTAACTTGGAACGATACAGCTATTTTCCAACTTCCTCAAGGGGAATTAGACCCGAAAATGGAAAAAGTTCTTCAAGATTATTTAAAAAACTTAGAGCAACAAGGAATCGATCTTCAACAACAGGGTATTTGGCTGGAATCCCCCTGGATAAAACCCGCAGGTAATCAAGAATCAGTAGCGATTCCTGCCGCATCTCTCACGAAAATTGCTACCACTTTAGCGGCATTAGGTAAATTAGGTGCAGATTATCAGTTTGCTACCAAAGTATATATTACAGGGGAGATTCAGCAGGGAATATTGAATGGAGATTTAATTATTGAAGGAAGTGGCGATCCGTTTTTTGTCTGGGAAGAAGCGATCGCTTTGGGTAATATTCTCAATAGTTTAGGTATTCGACAGATAAAGGGCAATTTACTGGTTACAGATAAATTTTACATGAACTATAACTCTAAGCCTTCCCAAGCAGCAAAATTACTCCAACAAGCTTTAGATTATCGTTCCTGGAATCGAGAAATTACGCAGCAGTATCTCACCCTACCTAAAAATACTCCTCAACCCCAAGTAATTATTGAGGGAAAAACTCAAGTCATTGCTCAAATTCCTGCTGAGGCGATCTATCAGTTTACCCGTCAATCTCTTCCCCTAGTAGAAATCCTTAGACAAATGAATATTTACAGCAATAATTACATCGCTCAGATGCTAGCAGATTTTGTAGGGGGAGCAGAGGAAGTAGCAGCATATACTGCTAAAATTAGCCAAGTTAACCCAAAAGAAGTTCAATTAATCAATGGCTCAGGACTAGGAGCAGAAAATCGCCTTTCTCCTCGCGCTGTATGTAAAATGCTGATAGAGATGGATCGTCTCCTGCAAGCCCATAACCTGGAAGTTAGGGATTTATTTCCCGTTGCTGGAAGGGATACCTTGGGAACGATTCAAGACCGACAACTACCTTTAGGAACTACAATCAAGACTGGTACGCTGGATCGAGTTAGTGCCTTAGCTGGAGCGATAGATACAGAAGATCGCGGTAGAGTGTGGTTTGCGATCGTCAATAACGGCACACAAGTTGACTATTTCCGCCTGCAACAAGACCGATTATTACAAAATTTAGTACAGAATTGGCAGCTAGTCTCTCAAAATCTTACTATTAGCGATCGCCCTACCTGGTATCTCGGCGATCCCAAACGTAATCAGTAATCAGTTATTTCTTTGTTTCTGGTTTCTAGTTTGTAGTTTCTAGTTTCTACAACAGTACAAAAAAATATCATTGACATCATTATATTATCCTAGGGGCGAATGGCCATTCGCCCTTACAGGATTTTTTGTCCTAACCGAAATAAGTAGTGCTATAGTTCCTCGTTCCTCTAAAAAACTATCCGCTCCCACAAGGATGATAATCAATTTAACAAAAATTGCTATTTTAACTATCGTTACGTGAGAGCGGTCTAGTGGGGTCTTTAAGTTGAAAACCTGACTGCTGGAAGGAACTCCAACAGGTTGGCTATTGAGTTACTTCCGAAAAAGCAACCGAAGCGACTGTTAGAGAACAGCCCCAGCACACAGCCGGCTATGATCAACTAGAAGACCCATGTTACTAAAACTATCAATCATGGGCATCACCTCCTATATCCCTAAACGGTGATTCGATAACTATGTACCTCCAGTAAATATAACTAACTTTTAAAATTTAGGCAACATTGTTTCAGAAGTCAGTAGGGGCGATTCGCGCTTCGGTGAAGGGGCGTACAGTAATCAGTAATCATTTAGCGTTTATCAGTCAATGGTCAATGATTCGAGATGTTTTTCTAACCAATTTTCGAGATCAGCAAACACTTCTAAATAATTGAGGTCGTTCTGTAGTTCGTGATAACTTTCGGGATATTCCCGTATTTCCTTGTCAGTAAAAGGAATAATTTCAAACAAACGACGACTGCTTTCGGGCATGGTAACTCGGTCTGCACCACCGTGTAAAATTAATAGGGGGATTTGTAGCTTAACGGCATTAACTTCAATCCAATGGACAGTTTGATAAAATTCTGTGGCTAATCTTGCAGTAGCTTTAGTATGACGCAGTGAATCTAAAGCATAAGCAGCTACTACTTGAGGATCGCGAGAGCCAGCCGCCAAATCGAAGCCTGTATCTAAAGTAAAACGCGGGATAAATCGAGAGAATAGTTTACCTAAAAAGGATTTAATTGGTGCAACGCTAACTTTTAAGGCTGGAGAAAGCAAGATCAGTCCTTGTAATCCTTGGGGATAGTGTAGAGCATAATCTAAAGCGATTGTTCCGCCCAAACTCTGACCTAATAAAAATAACGAAAGATTATCTTCTTTAGCAATGATTAACTGCAAAAAAGCTCTTAAGTCTTGGCGAAATTCCTGCCAATTATTAATATATCCCCTCTGTCCTGGTGAACGTCCGTGTCCCCTGAGATCGAAACTATAAACCCCGATGGCGCGATCGCACAAAAACTGGACTAAATTATCAAATATGCTGCTATGCCCTCCCAATCCATGAACAATCGCTACAATTGCTTTGGTTTTATCATTTGGATGCCAGCTTTGATAGTATAGGTCAATCTCTCCTGTACCTAAGAAATTGCCCTGATCGTGTTTCATACTCGCTCTTGATAATTCTTGAACATAGGAATTATAGCTGTTAGTGTTATAAATAACCGAGTTATATACTTAACCTCTTGATTAACCTCTAATTTTGATGAATCTACTCGTTCCTTTATTTTTATTGGGTTTAATCTTTCTAGCGGCTATATTTTTTTATAATCAATCGTAATGTCAGAAATACACGGAGTTTGGCTCGCCAATCGTCCCCACAGTCAAGTTTTAGCATCAAAACAAAATATTACCGAAGCGATCGCTTTTTTAAACTCCAAAGGATTTAATTTTATCTTTCCTGTAGTTTGGAATCGAGGTTATACTCTTTTTACTTCTCAGGTAATGGGTAAGTATAATTTTCCCGTCCTCGATCCTTATTACCAACAACAACAGCGAGAACCTTTGGCGGAAATTATTACCGTAGCACATCAATACAATATTAAAGTCATTCCTTGGTTTGAATACGGCTTTGCCGCTTCTCATCTGTTGAGTGGAGGACACATCTTGCAGCAAAAACCCCATTGGAAAGCGGTAAATCAAGACGGCGCAACCGTTAGACACGGCAGTCTTACCTGGATGAATGCTCTCAACCCAGAAGTGCAACAATTTATGCAGGAACTAATTTTAGAAGTCGTCGTTCAATACGACATAGACGGCATTCAAGGATGCGATCGCCTTCCTGCACTTCCGGTAACCGCAGGATACAATACCAAAACCCAACAACAATATCAAAGACAGTGTGGTCGTCAAGCACCCCCTAACTGCAAAGATAGACACTGGGTACAATGGCGTGCAGACATTTTAACTGAATTCCTTGCTACCTTATATCGACAGGTAAAAACTGCCAAACCCCAACTAATTTTTTCCTTATCCCCTGGGGTATACCCTTTTTGTTGGGAAAATTTATTGCAAGACAGCAAAACCTGGGTAGAAAAAGGCTTGGTAGATTTAATTCACCCCCAAATATATCGCTCTAGTTTCTTTAGCTATCGCCAAGAAGTACAAAAAATTGTCAACATGACAGATAAAGATCTGCGTCACAAATTCGCCCCCGGAATCGCTCTAACAGCTAACGGCAAAGACTTGAGCGTCAGAGATGTCATGCAGTATATTCAACTAAATCGCAGTCGCAACTTTAGTGGAGAAGTATTCTTTCATTATGAAGGATTGCGGAAAAATAACGACGAAATCCCATTTGCCCTCAAAGAATCGGGAATTTATTGACCAGTGGAAGAGACCCTGGCTTGAAAAGCCAGGGCTTCCTTCCACTTCGTGAGTATATTTCTCAGGCGATCGCAAGTTTCCCAACTTAGGGGTAACCCGCTTTCCCTACGCGAGCTACCCGTACTACTTATGAAACACCATTAGGGTTGGGTGATTTGAGATCGAATCAATCTAAAATCATGTCTGGTAATTCAAAATGATTGGCATAGTTAATAAAACGCAGTGCCGCTGCTACTTCTGCATATGTAATATATGCATGGTCTACATTATAGCTGCTCAAGCCATCAATATTAGCTGAGGGATGATTTCTGTCTAAATAATTTTGCCACCGTTGATTTAATTCGTCTTTAAGTACGCTAAAACTGGGAATATTTACACCATAATCTTCAATTTCTCCTAACCATTCTTTTACTTCAACATCAGAGATAGGCGGTTGTTGTTCGATAAATTCACGGTATTTCGCGCTGAATTCTGCTGATGAAGTTCTTCTCTGTTCCCAACAGAGTTTGAGATAATTTTTAATTGCAGACTGAATATCAGGACTCAAAATTATGGAAGTTTCAATGTAAATTGAAAGAGTATAATGAGCCGTTGTACCGCGCACGATCGCCCCGCGAACTTGTTCTAAACTGGGGAATAACCAGTAAAGTAACCGCGAAATTCTTTCTTTGACAGTAGAGGGAATAACGCTTTCTTGGGGTGCGGTAAACACAAATACCAGTCGGGGACATTTTTGGAAGACGGGGATTTCTCTGAGTTTGGCAAAATCTTGTTTGTCGAGACGTTTTTCTGACTTACTTTCCAAGCGATCGCTAATTTCTTGCATTAAAGCCGAATAAGCTGCTTTTTTAGTAGGAGCGACGGAAATTCCTTCAATTAATGACATTTCTTCTTCATTTTTCTCATTTTGATGGTATTTCGGCAGTCCGATCGCATTGAGAAACATTTTATCCAAACCATAACCCGTTTTATCGAGAATTTGATTGGCAGTTGCCGCACTAAAACAGATACCATAAGGACCTACTAAACCATTTTTTAAGTCTTGAGGATCGAGGCGGATGGCTTGGTAGTTTTCTTTGGTAATTTCGACGGTTTCGTCTTTTTCAAAGGTAGCTGCGGAAAATTGCGCCGCCGCTAAGTTAAACATCTGTTGGGCAATATATTGATTGGTGTTAGATTCTACTACTTCTTGGGGGACGATAGTTTCATTACCAATGGCAGACATAACATCATTGGAAATTAAGGCCAAACCATCCCAAGGCATCATTTTAGTAGATTTATTTCCTACCTGTACCTCGGCACTAGAGTTAAATACCGGTGCAGAAGTGTAAGCAGTTTCATCTTCGAGAACAATGTTGAGATCTGCCAAATATTGAATGATGTTTCTGCCAGTATTAATTAAATGTCGGCGATTTTGAATAATATTTTCTGGCATTACCGCCACACCAGTAAAATAAATCTGGGGTTTGGGTTTTTGAGAAACACTCATGGCATAGCGTTGTGCTTTCATCATCGCCGCCGCACTACCAGAACCAGAGCCGCCACCTGTGCTAAAAATATAGAAGACTAATCTGGAAGTGGCGCGATCGCCAAAAAAATTATTAGTTAAAAAGTTTCTGGCAGGTATCCAAGAAGAATCATCATTTGCTTCTGGCTGCGTGGGTAATAATAATAAACCTCTGGTAATAAATTCGGCAAATAAAGGAACGTGACCCACTCCACCTTCTGCTAGGGGATTATAATTTAACCTGAGCAATCTTTTAGTCATTTCTTCCGGTACGCCACCTTTTTTAAGCAAACCATCTACATCTTGAAAGGCGGTTTCATCAATGTCTCCTACTAACATTAATGGTTCAAACTTCAATATTGGTGCAGATTTTCCCGAACGAAATAAATCGAGCATTTTCCTGCCTTTTTCTCGATCTTTTTGTACCGTTTCATCAGCACTAGCAGAATTAGAAGCAATTATTTCGGCTAATTCAGCAGTAACGTGACAGCCACATCTACCCAACCCAACCACTAAAAATGGTGGCGATTCTGAAGTATTGGTTTCTGTTTCTGAGATTATTTCGGTTTCTGTTTCGGCAAGATTGAGATAATACTCAAATAATTGTTTGTTGTAGTGAGAAATTAATTTTACCGTTGCTGTTTCTGTTGAGGTTTCAATATTGCGATTCCACAAAGGGCTGGGGTCTTGAAGTCCGACATTATGATAATTACCGTTGCTTTGATGGGAGTCGTGAATTTTGCTCATTAAAAACCAACCTCAATTTGATACGGATAGACGATAAAGTAACAATAAACACTAAAATACCTCCAGTTATTTAATACCGTAAATATATGACTAGCTTGGTATTCTGAGTTTAATGTTGGGCATAGTATAATCAGCTATTAATCTAAGCGATCGGTCTTTCTAGATTGTTTTAAGATTTAATTTTTATTTATCAAATAAAGTTAACTTTGACTAAGAAATATTGATTTATTCAAAGAAATTATAATGTTGAAAATTATTTAGTTTTTCTAGTCACTAGGTGAGATAAGGCTGTAGAGAGATTCGATCTTGAGGAATTTTTCCAGTAGAGCGATCTCGGCTATGCCGAGCCGCAAGCGCGATCAGGCATAGCCTGGCAGCAAAGCTGATCGCACTCTGTTTTCATCTAAAATTTAAGTATTAAGTATGTAGTTGTTCATAATTATTTATTAAATAGGTTGACCTACTTACCCAATCAATAATTGTTAAATTAAATGAGATAGTTGATCGCTCCTTGTTAAATATAAATGTCTCAACGTCCAATATATTTAGATTGTCACGCTACTACTCCGATGGATCCTAGAGTGCTAGAGGAGATGTTGCCTTATTTTACCGAACGGTTTGGCAACCCTTCTAGTGTCAATCATCTCTATGGGTGGGAAGCAGAAGCCTCAGTCAAGCAAGCTAGAAGTGCGATCGCACTTGCAATTAGTGCTACTCCCGAAGAAATTGTGTTTACTAGCGGTGCAACTGAAGCCAATAACTTGGCAATTAAAGGAGTAGCAGAAGCTTATTTTGATCGCGGTAAACACATTATTACTGTTGCTACCGAACACAATGCAGTTCTCGATCCTTGCAAGTATTTAGAGACATTGGGTTTTGAAATAACTTATTTACCAGTAAAACCAGACGGATTAATTGATCTAGCTCAATTAGAAACAAATATACGTAATGATACGATTTTAGTGTCGGTGATGGCAGCTAATAATGAAATTGGTGTCATTCAACCACTATCAGATATTGGTAAAATCTGTCACCAGCACGAAGTTTTATTTCATACCGATGCAGCACAGGCGATCGCCAAAATTCCTCTAGATGTGGCGCGGATGAATATAGATTTAATGTCTCTTACCGCACACAAGGTGTATGGGCCTAAAGGTATCGGAGCATTATATGTTCGTCGTCGTTATCCTAGAGTCAAAATCGCCTCACAAATACAAGGAGGGGGACAGGAAAGAGGTAGACGTTCGGGAACTTTATACACGCCTCAAATTGTTGGTTTTGCTAAAGCGATCGAATTAGGACTGGCGGAAATGCCATCGGAATCTCAGCGTCAGTTGCAGTTAAAAGAAAAACTTTGGTCAATGTTGGAGACTTTAGAAGGAGTTCATCTTAACGGTAACTTGCTACATAGTCTTCCTGGTAATTTAAATATTAGTGTAGAAGGTGTAGATGGAACGGCATTATTGTTGGCTTTACAATCTGTAGTTGCTTTATCTTCCGGTTCAGCTTGTTCTTCTACTTCTACTGTACCTTCTCATGTATTAATGGCTTTAGGACGCTCTCCAAAACTGGCTCGTGCTTCTTTACGTTTTGGTATGGGTAGATTTAATACGATTGAAGAAATCATCACTATAGGTGAAACTGCGATCGCAACTATTCAATCTCTCCGTCAGGGAAATAAGCTTTATTCTCAAGTTTAGATTCAAGAAAATTCATTAAAATAGCGATCTACTTAATATTTGCTTTAATTAAAAATTTTGGTTTCTTTATAATTTCAGAGTTAATTTTTAGTTTTAGTGAATTATTTTTTGTTATCCTATAATATTTTTCTTTGTCTGATAAGATTGAAGTCATCATCAATAATTCAATTTTGTTAATTTATTTTATTTTATTTACTGCGCATTTAATTTTTATTACACTTTTGATTATTAATTAATTATTATGAAAAAATATTATTTTATAGCCAAATTGTCATTATTAATCATTAGCTTATTATCCATATGTTTTAAAGTAGAATCTAGTCAAGCCTCAACTTTATTGTTGACTTCGGAAGTCAGCCAAGAGTTAATTCCAGTAAACATAGAATTGTCAAACAGAATTAAATTCTATCCAGACCACCCTTTGGAAGAAATAATTAAATCAAAATCTTGGGAAAATAATTTTTTAATGGTTTTAGCACCAAACCAAAATCACTATAATCGAGAAACTAGCATCAAACTAATGGCATCACCCATAGCATCTGTTGCTCCTGTTACTCACTTGGTATCTAATCAATTATTAATAGAAATTGGCAATAGTTTAAATAAATTAAGTTGGAATAGCGATCGCAACCTAAATCATAATACTTCAGAAACATCAACCATATCAATTTTGCCACAAGCAGATGACGGGAATATTTATCGCAATATATACGATTTTGAAATTACTTTGACTGACAGCACAGATTCTAATTCTTCGGAAACTCAAGCATTAAAGTCTACTCAAAGTGACATTAATCAATCCTCGCTAAAGACACCTAATAATTTAAGTTATTCACCACGCCGAGTTTCTAGCCAAACAGTTTCAATTACTAATACTATAAATAATCTTGACAATTCTATTGTAGAACTAACTCAAAATACAATTACTACAGGACAAAATTTTAAATTAGATACAACTCCAGATATTTCTCAATATCTAATCAATATAAACTCTCCCATAAAAAATAGCTTCAGTGTACCAAAAACCCAAGAACAAAAAGAATTAGAAAAAAAACTAGAACAACAGCGTAGAGAATTGCAAAGGCAACAACAGCAATTATCTAAAATGTTAGAACAACAGCGACAAGCAAGAAAAAGAAAAAGCCAACAAGAAGCCAGAAACCTTGAACGAAAAAGACAACAGGAACTTCGTCAAGCACAACAAAGACAAGCTAGACGACAACAACAAATACAACAAAGTTTATCTAGATAATTTAGCACACTAAGTACGGTAGAACCGAAAGTTTATCGTCCATAATTAATGATGATGTTCTTTTGGATGTGATTGAGTTTATGGGTGGCGCGATTAGAAAGTATTTTTGCTTGTGGTTCTTGATTTCGGCGATCGCTTTTGTTAATCTCTCTGCTACTCCAGTTTGGGCGCAATTACCACTATTACCAAAACTAAATTTAGAAACATTCAGGCTAGATAACTATTTTAACGATACGACAGTTTCAGGCTGCGTACGTCTCGATGGTCGTTGTGTATTTGAATTATCCGATTCCAAACCGAGTTTAGAACAGCGAATTAAATATAGTGAAGAACAATTAGCAGAAATTAAAAAGATATATTTTCAAGATAATGGCGATCAATTAGATGTTTCTTCTCAAGGAAATGCCGATAGACAGAGTATTTATGTTGCAGTCGGCGAAAAAAATATTCCTGTCTTAACGCTTTATAATCGTGATGCAATAGCTAGTGGGGTTCAATTAGATCATCAAACACAGCAAATAGCCGATAAAATCAAAATTAGCCTCGAAAAAGCCAAACAAGAAAGGCGATCGAGCTTTTTAGTCAAACAAGCTAAATTAACAGCAATTATTTTACTCTTAACTATCACGATCAATTTAATTTTGCTGCGTCGGCTTAAGTATCTCAAACAAGCTAAAGCTAATTTTATTTCAGATAGTGAACTTGAATCTCTAGTAGCTCAATTAGAATACAGAAAAAAAATTAATCTGCAAGAAGCTCAATATCAACTGTTGCAACTAGTTCGTGTTGCTGTCTGGATTGGAGCAATATTGGTTATTTTGGGTTTATTTCCCTACACGCGATCAACTCAAGTATTGATTATTACTCTATTACGAATTCCTTTTCGTTTACTCGTGGTCATTTGGCTGTGTTATGTTTTAATTCGCTTGAGTTATTTTGCGATCGCCCGAATTAATACAGCTATTAGTAATAATATTTTTGCCACTAGCTATGTGTTTCATCCCGAAACCAATCGCAGATTGCAAGTTAGGGTGAATACTTTTTCCCGTCTGATTCGAGGTATAGTAACTTTTTTTTGGATTGGTATTGGTTTATTCGTCGCCCTCTCTATTGTGGGAGTAAATATTACGCCTTTGTTAGCAGGTGCAGGTGTTTTAGGGTTGGCATTTTCTTTTGCTGCTCAAAATCTGATTAAAGATACCATTAACGGTTTGCTAATTATTTTAGAAGATCAATATGCCGTCGGGGATGTAGTGACTATCGGAGAGGTGGGAGGATTAGTAGAAAATTTGAATTTACGTATTACTCAACTGCGAGACGGAGAAGGACGTTTAATTACCATTCCCAATAGTAAGATAGATTTAGTTGCTAATCATTCTAATGGTTGGTCGAGGTCGGATTTAAAAATTCCCGTAGCTTACCAAGCTAATGTAGATGAAGCCATAGAATTAATTGGGCGAGTGGCGACAGAAATGTATCGAGATTGTGAATGTCGGGATAACATTCTTGAACCCCCTCAAATATTAGGAGTAGAAGATTTTGCCGAACGGGGTTTTATCGTGCGTCTGTGGTTCAAAACCGAACCCCTCAAACAATGGGACATTTCTCGCGAGTTTCGTCGTCGCATCAAAAATGCTTTTGAAGAAGCAGGCATTCCTTTACCGCTACCCCAACAACAAATTTGGCTTAACCATCAAAATGATAAAAATTAGTATCTCTTGAATAGCTTTCTCTTTATTCTTCCTGTAGCTCCTTGCTCCATACAATCGGCAGGAAAAGCAGTGTAATATTGCCATCAAATCTTCAGTCAGTTGTAAATATTTAAAAATGTATTAGAAAATACAATAACTTTGTATTTTCTAGTATTTCCTTGTATTTTACATTTTTGTGTTGATAATCAATACGCAATGAATTGTTGTAAATATAACCATTGACAATTAGATTTTCAAAAAAAATTGATTTACAATTAGCTTTTTAATATATTATCTCTATAACACTATCTGTTTATTTATGTTTTTTAACATCTCTATCTCCATATAGTATTACCAATAATGCGAAACAAGCAAATATACACACCTGCTTATTCATCAGTAAATCAAGCAGGAGATAAGGCAGCACACGATCTTCGGTTACCTCAGAATATAATTCTTGATGTTCGCAATGTTACCAGGATGATTGTCTTAGTTGCCTTTGATTCTATAGCTATAGCTTTAGGATGGTATATTGTTAACACTAACAAACTTGAAGATCTTCTATTTTTTTCAAGGTCAGCCAATTCCGAAATTAATTTATTATTTCCGTCAATTTTATTGACCTCTATATGTTTTTTATTCCTCTGTCAAGCCTACAAGCGAGGGACTAAGAACCGTAACCCAATTAGTCCATCTAAAGCAATTACCCTGACTTATTTAAGTTTATTACCTATAGCCTGGCAATTGTATGGTGAGAGTTCTCTGTCAAAATTATTTTGGTCTTGGTCGCTCACTATAATCTTAATCAATAGTTTCCGATTGACAATTTTTCAGGTTTTGTTGTATTTACGACAAAAATACTTTCCTTGGAAAATCAAGGTCATGCTGATTGGAGAACAAAAAGATCTAGTCAAGTGCTTGCCTTTATTAGAAAATAGCAAAGAATTTCAAGTAGCTACTCAGTTAGATATATCCAAATTTAATAACTGCGAACAAGTTATCTCTGCATTTGAGCAACTAGACCTCAAACAACAAAAGATAGGAGAAATTTTAGTTTGCTCCTGGGATAAAATCAAAGAATCAAAAAAGTTTTTGTGGAAATTGCGCTGTAGCGGTATTTATTGGCGAATATTGAAATTTAACGAGAAAATAAACCCAAATAATCTGGAAATATCACAATTTGAAGGTGTTACAACTATGAGAATTTGTGATTCGGCGATTGTCGGGATTGATTTTGTAAACAAGCGTATTTTTGATATTCTAGCTTCATTGATTTTATTAATTTTTTTAAGTCTGCCCATGCTGGCAATTTCTATATTAATTAAATTAGATTCTCCAGGACCAATATTATACAAGCAAACTCGCGTTGGCTTAAAAGGTAAATACTTCAAAGTTTGGAAATTCCGTACTATGGTACAAAACGCTAGCGAATTGCAAAAACAATTAGAAGCCAAAAATGAAGTTAGTGGGGGAGTGCTATTTAAAATCAAAGACGATCCTCGCATTACTAAGGTCGGTAAAATTCTGCGTCGATATAGCCTAGACGAACTACCTCAATTATTTAATGTCCTGCGAGGAGAAATGAGTCTTGTCGGTCCCCGTCCCTTGCCAATAAGAGATGTGGAAAGATTTTCTTCAGAACACTATTTTCGTCATGAAGTCTTACCGGGAATTACTGGTTTGTGGCAAGTAAGTGGTCGTTCGGATACAGATTCAGAAAATGTATTTAACCTAGATTTTGAATATATTCAGAATTGGACTTTAGGTTTAGATTTTCAAATCTTATGGCGAACTGTTGGAGTGGTGTTAAATAACAAAGGTGCTTACTAAATCGAAATTTAAAACAGGTATAAAATTTTTATGGATTCCAATATAAATTTAGACGAATATATAGATTTTCACAAATACTGGTTAGTTTTAAAGCGACGCTGGATACCAGCAACCGCTACTTGTTTTAGTGTTGTTGCTCTTTCTGCCGTCATAGCGCTATCTCTAGAAAAAGTATACGAAACAGAAGCCCAACTCCTTATCAAAACAGATCGTTCAGCTCAGCTTACCGGTTTACAAAATGAAATCGGAGAAATAGAAGTTTTAACTTACGAGAGTGATCCTATTGGAACACAGGCTGATATTCTACGTTCTAGACCAGTTGTACAAAAAGCTATTGAGGAATTAGATTTAAGAGACGAGCAAGGTAACTTATACAAATACAAAGATATTGTAGATAGCCTAGCAATTAAACCCAATAAAGGTACTTATGTTTTAACTATTACTTATCAAAATTCTGATCCAGAATTAGCAGCTTCAATAGTCAACAAAATTGTTGAAATTTATCAACAGAAGGAAACAGAAAGTAATCGTTCTGAAGCTTCGGCAGCTCGCAAATTTATTGCTGGGCAGTTGCCGGGGGTAGAAAATAATGTTAATCAAGCAGAAGCAGAATTACGCAGGTTTAAAAATCAAAATCGAGTTGCTAATCTTTCCGAAGAAACTACTACCTTAATAGAAGCAACTAAATCTTTAGAAAATGAAATTGAAAAGGTAACGGCTCAATTGAAAGATTTAAACGCTCGCTATAATCGCTTAAATGCTGAATTGGGTATGAATTTAGAAGAAGCCTCGGCAATTAGTGCCTTAAGTGAGTCTATTGCGGTACAACGGGCATTGGAAGAATTACAAGAAGTTAAAGTTCGATTAGCTAATCAACAGAATTACTTTGCTGAGAATACACCACAGATTATTTCTTTAAAAGAACAAGAGGATAAATTAACAAATTTAGTTGAACAACAGATTAGACAAACTCTTGGAACTCAGCAAGCAGCAAATCTCAACAATATTAATATTTTGAGTATTGGACAATTAAAACAAGACCAAATTGCCCAATTTTCTAATTTAGGAATTCAAAAAGAGGGTTTAGAGCAAAAGCTTGCCGCTTTTAAAAATACCTATACAGATTACCAACAAAGATTAAGTACTTTGCCTGAGCTTGAAAAGCAACAAAGAGAACTTGAACGTAGAGTCCAAGCTTCTCAATCAACCTATCAAACTTTATTAAGTAAGCTACAGGAGACTCAGGTAGCAGAACAACAAAATGTTGCAAATAGTCGAGTAGTTGCTAATGCAGTTGTGCCAGACGAACCTGTTGGCCCTCGTAGAAAACTTATTATTGCTGCTGGTGGTTTTCTAGGAGCATCGTTAGGAGTAGCATCTGCTTTCTTGTTAGATTTAAGAGATAACACCATCAAAAACAGCAAAGAAGCTGAGCAAGTACTTGGTTATCCTTTGCAAGGGGTAATTCCAGACTTTACGAAAACGGAAATCAATGAATTTTTGGCAGAGGATTTAGTCTTAGATTTACCTCAACTTAATGGTCACGGTACACCTTCAGTAATAACTAGAGAAGCCTACCAAGTTCTTCAAGCAAATTTGAAACTACTTAAAACAGATAAATCAAAGCAAGTAATTGCTATTAGTAGTTCGGTTTCCCAGGAAGGAAAATCCTATGTTTCAGCCAATTTAGCCATAGCTAAAGCAGAACTAGGAAAGCGAATTTTATTAATAGATGCCGATATGCGTCGTCCTAAACAACATCTTCTCTGGAATATTCCTAACCAACAAGGATTGAGTGATGTGTTGGCAGGAAAAATAGAATGGGAGCAGGCAATACAACAAGTTATGACCTGTTTAGATGTCTTACCTTCAGGAAAGGTAGCCTCTAATCCTGTCAGTTTAATCGACTCGGAACGGATGCAAAATTTAATTGCTACTGCCTCTAAGGAGTATGACTACATTATCTTTGATACTCCGCCTTTAAATGGAATGGCTGACAGTAGAATTTTGGGCAAAATGGTCGATGGTTTACTGGTGGTAATTCGTCCCGATGTAGCTGATTATGCCAGTGTCATGGCAGTCAAAAAATTGTTAGAAAGTACAGATCAAAATGTTTTAGGGATAGTTGTCAACGGAGTTAATCCTAAAGATGAGCCTTATGGCTATGGCTACCACTATTATCCAGATAAAAAATATCTAGAAGCAAGTTCTACTAATTAATCACAAAAAAGGTTTTTAAAGTTTATTTTTAAGACAGTTATATACAGATTATTTCTGCCTAAAAACATTAAGTTTGAAATATAAATTGACTATCAACTGTTTGTAATTAAATAAATGCTAGCTGTTAGCTAGGTTATTGATGCCGGACCAAAAACATTGCTCTCTCTGGTATGTTGAGTTACAACAAAACTAAACTAATGTGGAAAAAATTTTGGATTAAAGGCAGATCTAGTATCCTCAAAAACCAATTAGCAAAAAAAGTAACGGGAATATTTGGTCTAAAAATCCTTTTTACTGGTTTGTCTTTTCTGATTAGCCTTTTATTAGCCCGTTTATTAGGTGTGGAAGAATATGGCGTTTACACCTATGCAATGACCTGGATAACTTTGCTACAAATCCCTGCCAGCCTTGGTCTACGAGATATATTAATATGTCAAGTCTCTGCCTATCAAGCGCGATCGCAGTTAGGTATGATGCGAGGACTGTTGCTGTGGTCTAATCTAACAGTTTTTTTGGTCTCTATTGGTATTATCTTAATTGCTACTATCGTTGCCTGGATTTTGAAGAGTGAAGTTCATGAGCAGTTTTTACCAGTTTTCTGGTTAGCTTTACCAATAATTCCTTTAAGTGCTTTATCAGATTTAAGAAGAGGAGCTATGCTTGGTTTGCACCAGGTAGTGCGAGGGGAAATTCCTGGTATGCTAGTCTACCCTGTTTTACTCCTAATCCTACAGGCTACTGCTTATCTTTTATCTCCTGATGGTCTGAATGCCCCCTTAGCTATGGGGATTAGAGTGTTGACCTTAGCGGTTTCTTTTATCTATAGTATTCATTTACTCAGAGAAAGTTTGCCCAGGAATTTTGGTAAGGTACGCCCAAATTACCAAATTTGCTTGTGGACTCGTAGTATTATTCCTTTTCTATTTATCGGTTGTACCTACTATCTCAATAGTAATACGGATATTTTGATGCTTGGGGCTATCAAAGGTCCAGAAGAAGTAGGAATTTATTTTGTTGCTACTAGGGGAGCAGAATTAATTGGTTTTATTCTTTTGGCTGTTAATATAACTCTTGGTTCTGTATTTACTAAACTTTATACTGAGGGTGATTTCCAACAATTACAACGGATTTTAACAAAAACTACCAACATTGTATTTTTATTTTCTTTGCCAATTTCTTTATGTTTAATTGCGGGTGGTCATTGGTTTTTATTGTTGTTTGGAGCAGAATTTACTCGCGGACATATTGCCCTTGCAGTTTTGGGAATTGGTCAATTAGTCAATGCAGCAGCAGGACCAATAGCTTTGTTATTAAGTATGACTGGCTATGAAAAATATACTGCAATTTGTGTCGGCATGAGTGCGATCGCCAATATAATTCTTAATGCTTTATTAATAGAACCCTTTGGACTCTCAGGTGCAACTATTGCTACTACCAGCAGTATGATTCTATTAAATATTTTATTAGCAATGTTTGTTTATAAAAAAATGAAGCTTTCCCCAACTATATTTGGTCACTTGTTTGTCCAAAAAAGTAATTACTAATTTTCTTTCAATTCAGTCTATTCCAGGAGGTTAAATATTATTAAAATTATTAATTTTCCAACCATTCCTTAGCAACAAATCATAGAAAAGTTTTATTTAAAAAAATAAAACTATTGATTATAAATTCTTCAATTAAACTATCGCATTTTATTTATGGATTGCCTTAATCTTGGATGTGGTTATCGTTACCATCCTAACTGGACTAATGTAAATTTTACCGCCACTGCACCGAGTGTAATTACTCATAATCTAACCAAAGGAATACCTTTTCCTGATAATAGTTTTGATGTAGTCTATCACTCCCATGTTTTAGAACATTTTTCTAAACATCACGCCAAATTTTTCATGAGGGAGTGTTGTCGCGTGTTAAAACCAAAGGGAGTTTTACGGATTGTAGTTCCTGATTTAGAGCAAATTGTCCGTCTTTATTTAATTGCCCTAGAAAAAGCTAGTAATGGCGATGCACTCTGGGCAGCTAATTATGAATGGATTTTACTGGAAATGTACGACCAAGTGGTTAGAAATCAACCAGGAGGAGAATTAAGAGCTTATTTTTCACGACAACCTATTCCCAATGAACAATTTATTATTGAGCGATTTGGTGTTGAAGCAAAAAATGAAATAGAGAGGTTGCAAAAAAAATCTTTTATTCCTAAATCTTTGTTTGCTAAACAAATTAAACCATTATTAAAACAGATTTATTTTTCTGCGAATACAGTTAAAGAGTCTTGTCTCAATTTTTTGTTCGGTAAATATTATTCAGCTTTAAAAATTGGTCTTTTTAGACAGAATGGTGAAATTCATCAATGGATGTATGACCGCTATTCTCTAGCTTTACTGTTGCAGGAATGTAATTTAGACCAAATTGTTCAACGAACAGCTACTGAAAGTTATATCTCAAACTGGATGAATTTTAATCTTGATACAGAACCAAATGGTACTGTATATAAACCTGATTCTTTGTATATGGAGGCAATTAAAAAAGTTTAAGTTAATGGTTAAAATTACCTTTGGTCAATTTGTTAGTGATTACTTAAAGATTATTTGCAAGGAAAATAAAATATGACAATACCAATCGCCTTCATTATTTGTACAGAACCGGGTCGTTTAGAAAGACAATCGTTGCTCTTAGCAGAAAGTATTCGTAATTTTGCAGGTGAATTTAAAGATGTTCCTATTTTTAGTTTTCACCCTCGTCAAGGAGAGTCTATTGCTAGTCAAACTAAACAAGCATTTAAATCATTAAATGTAGAACATGAGCAAATAGTACTTAATACTAAATATCATGATTATTATTTAGCCAATAAACCTTTAGTATGTGCTTATGCCGAACAAAATATAGATGCAGAAATTTTAGTTTTTTTAGATAGTGATAAATGTTTTTTTTACGAACCAAAGCAATTTTTGTTGCCTGAAAATTTTAATATTGGCTTACGTCCTGAATACGGTAGAGGTATTGGTTCTAAAGGTAAACAAGACTTGCAAGATGGATATTGGCAAAAACTTTATCAATTACTTAATGTTAAGCAAGAATTTTTTGTCCAAACTCCAATTGGAAAAACAAGAATTAGAGGTTATTGGAATTCTGGGATGGTTGCTGTAAAAAGAAAGGCAGGAATTTTTACCTCCTGGAAAGATAATTTTCAAACAGTAATGGAAGCTGGAGTTGAACCTTCTCAGGGAAATTATATGGTAGAACAATCTGTTCTTGCTGCTACAGTTTGCTCCAGAAAAGAAAATGTATTTACTTTTTCTAGTAATTACAGTTATCCTTTACCTCTACACAACCGTTTAGCTAATGAGTTTAAAGTTTACCGTTTGGAAGATGTGGTTTCAATCCATTACTTTAATATGTTTTATTATCAAAATTGGCCACAACGGTTGAATAATTTACGTGATTTTCAGCAACATACAGAAAAGTACAATTGGCTCTGTGAAAAAATTGTGCAATATGATATGCCCTTTAGAAAGATTAGTCATGATTATCTGCTAAAAATGAGGAAAATTGAGAAAAAACTACGAATATTTAAAATTAATATTAATGTCAGTAATTTTATTGAAAAAATCATAGAAACCTAAAAATTATTCCAAGTTTTTTTCTTGACTTTAATTTATTGAAAAATTAAATTTTCTATAATTTATGAAACAAGCAAATTTGGCTGTTTTAATAACCTGTCACAATCGCAGGGAGATTACGAAATCTTGTCTAGATGCCCTCAATTCCCAAGATATAGATTTTGATGTTTATCTAGTTGATGACGGTAGTTCTGATGGAACTAGTGAAATGATAGCTAAAGATTTTTCCCAAGTTAATCTTATTCAAGGGGACGGTAGTCTTTTTTGGGCTGGAGGAATGCGATTAGCATTCGCTGAAGCTATGAAGCATGGTTATAAGTATTATCTTTGGCTTAATGATGATACTTTACTTATGCCTAATATTTTTAGTTACCTACTCAATCTCTACCATGGGTTAGTTCAACAAGGATATCCTAACTCGATCCTGGTTGCTTCGACTAAAGATCCCGTTACAGGTAACCCCACCTATGGAGGAGCAGTGAAATCCAAACTTTGGTATTCTAATAAATTTGAATTTTTAGCTCCCAGTCAAGAACTCCAGGAATGCGACACACTGTACGGTAATTGCGTCCTAATTCCTAGTTCAGTAGCAGAAAAAGTTGGCAATATTGACCCAGTTTTTGTTCATACTATGGGAGACTTAGACTACGGATTACGAGCGCGCAAATTGGGATGTCTAGTCTGGTCAGTACCCAAGTACGTTGGTACCTGCTCTCAAAATTCTGTTAAGGGAAGTTGGGCGGACACCAAACTTACTGTGGTTGAACGCTTAAAAAAAGCCCTAGCCATTAAAGGTTTTCCCCTTAAAGCCTGGACTGTATTTACCAAGAGACATTCGGGTTTCTTTTGGTTCTTTTATTTGCCCCTGCCGTACCTGCGGGCTGTAATTGGATACAAAAGTTTAAATGCATCTCCCACCTTTTGCGAAGACACAACGATAGAAAACCCACCAGCCTAGTGAATTGAGATTGTTAATGTGAATATTTTGATTTTAAGTACTGATGATCTTAAAGGAGGGGCTGCCCGCTCTGCTTATAGATTGCATCAAGGATTACAACAAATTAATCTTAATTCCAAAATGTTGGTACAAACAAAAAACAGTAGCGATCGCAATGTGATTGGCTCCAACGTTAACTCTGGAATTGGCAGCGCGGTAACAGGGTTGAGGCTAACTTTAGATCAGCTACCGTTGAAGTTTCATTCCCAAAAGAAAAAAACCGCCTATTCTGTACAGTGGTTGCCAGATCGCCTTGCTGGGAAAGTTGCTCAAATTGCCCCGGATATTCTTAATCTCCATTGGCTTTGTAATGGTTATCTGCAAATAGAAACCCTGGCTAAATTTAAGCAACCAATTGTTTGGACACTCCATGATATGTGGGCTTTTACTGGAGGATGCCGTTATAATCAGGATTGCGATCGCTACAAATTCGCTTGTGGTAGCTGTCCCCAGCTAGGTAGTAAGCGAGAATCGGATCTATCCCGTTGGATTTGGCAGCGCAAAGCCAAAGCATGGCAAAATCTTGATTTGACAATTGTTACTCCTAGTAAGTGGCTAGCCGAATCTGTTAAAGCTAGTTCTTTGTTTCAACATCGACGAGTGGAGGTAATTCCTTACGGTTTAGATCTTAATCAATACCGACCAATTGACCAAAAGCTAGCCAGAGAATTACTTAATTTGCCTCAAGATAAACAGCTACTCTTGTTTTTATCTCTCCAGGCGACTAGCGATCGGCGGAAAGGATTTCATTTACTTCAACCTGCCCTAGCTCAACTTAGTCAGTCTCAAGGGCAAGATCAACTAGAACTAATCATCGTTGGTGCTTCACAGCCAGATAATCCGACAGAACTAGGCTTTAAAGCCCATTATCTCGGAACCTTAAAGGATGACCTAACGCTAGCATTGGTTTACTCAGCAGCAGATCTTTTTATTGCTCCTTCAGTTCAAGATAATTTGCCCAATACCGTGATGGAAGCGATCGCCTGTGGGACTCCCTGTGTTGCTTTTAACATTGGCGGAATGCCGGATCTGATTGACCATCAAAAAACTGGCTATCTAGCTCAACCCTATCAAACAGAAGATCTGGCTCAAGGAATTATGTGGATACTAGACAACCAAGCTAGACAGCAACAACTCTCAGATCAAGCTCGTCAGAAAGCAGAACAAGAATTCCCTCTAGACTTGCAAGCAAGTCGTTATCAATCCCTGTTTCAAGAATTATTGAATCAGAAAGAAAAATGAACTGTAATGCTAGCAACTCCAACTTATATAGAGGGTCAAATTCACCATGGATGTGATATTTAGACTAAATAATCAATTTCTCAATCGCTTAGTAACAAAGCTAGAAGTGGGAATCACTGTTTTCTGGCTTCTATATTTTATGGAAGTGACAGTCCCATATCCTTCTCTGTTCAATGCCTTAAGCTATCCTTTCGTAGCTATTTTAGCTGTTTTACACTGGAAACGCTTGTTATATGTAACTACTAGAGACATTCCCCTATTAATTTTATTGGGAACTGCTCTAGCTTCTGTTATTTGGTCTGCCGACCTCAGCATGACTATGGCAGGTAACAGAGGTTTAGTCCGAACTTTTGTCTTTGGTATCTATTTTGCCAGTCGCTATACCCTGAAAGACCAGATGAAAATAATAGGTTGGGTATGTGCGATCGCAGCAGTTTTAAGTTTAGCTGTTGGTGTAGTACTACCCAATTATGGCATTGGGGAAGACGGATGGCTGGGAATTTTCCCTTATAAAAATTATCTAGCTCGTTCGATGGCTTTAGGCGGAATACTTTTTTTGGTTCTGGCTCTTAATTACCGTAAACAACGATGGTTAGGTTGGATTGGATTAGCTCTAACCGTAACCTTAATTTTATTATCTCGCAGTGCTTCAATCTTAATTATTTTATTTTTCTTTGTTTCACTGATGCCACTTTATCAATTGATCAAACAACCCTACAGAATTAAGGTAATTTTGTTGAGCTTAACTACTGTATTAACAAGTGGAGCAGCATTATTAGTTGCTAATAGCTTAGAGTTTATTTTAGTAGATCTGCTAGATAAAGACCTCTTATTCAACGGACGCATACCCGTATGGCACTTAGTAATTGAAAAAAGTTTGGACAAGCTTTGGTTAGGATATGGGTACAATGCATTTTGGAGTTCAGATGCAGGAGTTGACGTAATTGTTAATAGTTGGGCCTCAGATAGAGGCATTATTCCAGAGAGCTTTAATGCCCATAATGGCTATTTAGAAGTTTTGTCTCAATTAGGTTTGTGGGGTATTTTAATCTATGTAATTGTAATCTGCACAGTTTTTTTTAAAACCTTTATTCTTTTGGCCGGAACTAAACAAGTCAAATATTTTTGGGTTTTTCAATGTCTAGTATTTTTATTTCTCACGAGCGTTGCCGATGTTGGCTCAAATTTGCTTTCGACTAATTTTTACGGTACTTTTGGAATAGGACTTTGTTTATCTATTGCGCTTGAATATCAAAGAGCTACCAGAAAAAAGATAATATCCAGATAAGTAAGTTAAAATTCAAATTTTATTATCAACAAAACAATGTAAAATAACATACTACCGATTATTATTTGCTGAGAGATAATTAAATAAATTGCTGTAACGGATTTAGTTGAGATTTTTAATCACCATGAATTCTGACACCAATAATCAATTAGAAAAACAAGCCGTAATTTTTTTGCATCTTCCTAAATCTGGTGGTACAACTTTAAGCGATATACTGATACACCAATACGATCAAGATACTGAAATCTATCAAATTGATGGTACAAATTTTCTGAGATCACAACAAAATTTCAAGCAGCTTCCTCAATCTGAAAAAGAAAAAATTAAACTTTTAATAGGACATATGTATTTTGGGTTGCATGAATTTATCCCTTCAAATTCAACTTATGTAACTATGCTACGTAATCCTATTGATCGAGTTATTTCTTATTACTTTTTTATCAAAAAACTCAAGAACCATCCTGATTATAAACTGATTAACTCTAACAATATTTCTCTTAAGGAATATTGTACGTTAGGTAGAGAAAATATGACTAATGGACAAACAAGATTTTTATCCGGCATGAGTCCAGAGCAATCAGGATTTGGAGGAGCAAAAATGCTTGACAAAGCTAAAAAAAATCTTGAAGAAAAATTTTCTGTTGTAGGTATTATGGAATATTTTGATGAAAGTTTAATTGTGATGAAAAGAAAACTAGCATGGCAAAAAAATCCTTTTTATTATCGACGCAATACTAATAGAAATAATATCTACAAACAATTCACAGTGTCCTCAGAAACTATGAGTACGATTAAGCAATATAATAAACTCGATATATTACTATATCAATATGCTTACAAGCTATTTGAACAACAAATTAAAGAGCAAAATAATCTTGATTTTCAACTGGATTTAAAAACTTTTAAAGTTCTCAATAATATTTACGGAAAATACGCTGTTTTTGCCAAAAAAATTTTTAAAAATTGATTATTTTAGTTAGATTTATTTAATTACTTAAGTGAAAACATATAGATTGTTATTTTAACTTAATACCTTAAAAGTATAAATAAAATTTATATGCACTATTAAGTTACTTTTTAAAAGTTTCTGGGAAACATAAGATTACTAAAATCCAAAATTCAAGTAATCTCGCCCACAAATAATTGGTAGTATTTATGAAATTTAAATATAAACCTTTAGGGAATATTACTTCACTTTTTAGGGGTGCTCGTTTTATTAAATTACTGGTAATTTTTATTGTCTCTTGTGCCTTATTTATAAGCTCAGGAAAAACACTAAGAGCAAGTAGTAATCTCACTGTAAATGTCAATCAAGTTCTTTCAGATGTATCTAATCATCCAGTTGGACTAAACGTTAGTTTTTTAGCAGATACACCTGAGATGACGAGTCCATTAGCAGATATACAAGCAAAAACTCTTCGTTTTACTACCAATGAATATTACCTGTTTAATCATAATGATCCTCTGAACCCTAAAGTCTCGATTCAAGATCCAGAACTTTGGCAGGTAAAAAGCTTTGCTAAATCTGATGGAACTTGGTACAGCAAATTAAATTTTGACGATTTTATTGCCACTTGCCAATCCATTGGAGCAGAACCTTTTGTAGTTGTACCTATCGATGCAATTGTATATTCTGGGAATGCTCCCCATGCTACTCCAGAAGAAGTATTACAAGGAGCAGTTGAATGGGTTAGATACGCTAATATTACCAATAAATACAACGTTAAGTACTGGGAAATTGGCAATGAAAGCAATCTTCAAACTCACAGTAAAATTTACTGGACACCAGAAAAATATGCTGAAACTGTTGTCAAGTTTAGTCAAGCCATGAAAGCGGTTGATCCTTCCATTAAAATTGGAGCAAATGGGATGAGGGTAACCAATTCTAAGGATTGGTGGGATCAAATTATGCCTACGATTAAAAATAATGTAGATTTTTTAATTACTCATCAATATTCGTGGCTAGACAATTATGAAAATTGGAAAAACGATATCTACGAGTATGATTACAATATTAAGGATGCCAATAAAGCTATTAATGACTATAATCCTACTCTCAGATTAAATGTTACTGAAAACAGTTCTTTTAATCCAGGTGTTCATCACGAAAACAACATCTGGAAAATGCTTCATAATTTTGAAATAATTGGACAAACTCTTTGCTTTGAAACAGTTGATTATGTTCATTTTTGGACATCTAGATGGCTGGAAAAAGATTCCTATCAAGAGGATTTTAGTTCTTTTGATTGCAATTATCAGAAAACACCCATGGGCTATCCCCTTAAAGTTTGGGGACTGTATCTGAAAAAGAAAATGGTTTATGCCTCCAAATCAGACCCGATTCGTTCTTGGGCAACTTATGATCCTGATGACAAATCCTTAAATTTATTGATTCTCAACAAGGATCGCAACACCCAACATGTAACTGTAACTTTAGATAACTACGACAACCCCAATCTTCATAGAGCCTGGACTTTGCTAGGTAATGACCCAGAATCCAAAAAAGTGATTATTAGTAAGTATGGCGGAGTAAAAGTCCAAAATTCGCAAGTTAATGCTGGATTAAAACCTTTATCTATTACCATTATTGCTCTGAAAAATTCAATTTTCGCCGATTAATAAATTCAAAATCTTGGCAATAAAGGCTTTTTATACTGGGGACAAAACTTTGCTGTGTCCTTAATCAGTTAATAGGTAGAATTATTCTTAGTTCAAGCCTATTTAAACCCAAATTTTTTGCCAACGGTTGGATATCAGGGCAATATATAAAGTTAAAGAAAAGGAGTATGTCAGTGAAGCGAAGACTTGGTTTTTTGACAGCAGCACCTCGCATATCTACCCGCCTCGATGCAGAAATGTCAGGTCCTCGTTCTCGTGTTCTTGGATTAATGAAAGCCTTTCAGACTTTAGATTGGGAAGTAAAACCATTTATAGTCGGAGATAGAACACCAAAAAAATGGTCGGACAAAGGTTCTGGAGAAGCTATCAGTAAGGGATTTTGGCGTACTCTTGCAGTGGATTTAGTACGGATTGGATTAGGATTGTTTAACAGTGTGAAAAGCTGGCGGGAATTAGGGAAAGAAGTAGATTGGGTTTACGAATACGCAGCTACTCTTCAGTGTTTAGGCTGGATCTTTCAACGACAGGGAATACCATGGATTTTACAAACCGAGGCTTTACTGTATTACGAAGCAAAAGCTGAACGCAAAGCTTTGGTCTTAGATGGTATTGCTAAAAAATTAGAATTGTGGTCTTATCAACAGTGTGATGTTCTCGCCTGTGTGAGTTCTACACTAAAAGAGGTTTTGGTTAACGAGCTAAACATTCCGACAGAAAAGATTGTTTTAGTTCCTAACGGGGTAGACACTGAGTTTCTTAATCCCGAACTACACCAACCGAAGCGGTTATTTTCAGGGTTTACTATTGGTTTTG
The DNA here is from genome assembly GCA_050330335.1 of Pleurocapsa sp. Lineage (GTDB taxonomy): Bacteria > Cyanobacteriota > Cyanobacteriia > Cyanobacteriales > Xenococcaceae > Waterburya. The sequence continues at coordinate 37,821 of JBHJNX010000043.1, forward strand.
TTGGTAGTTTGTATGGTTGGGCAGGATTGGACTTATTATTAGAAGCATTGAAGGACCTCAAAGAGGAGGGATGCCAATTGTTTTTGGTAGTTGTGGGTGATGGAGAAATGAAACTTGCTTGGGAAAAACAATCACAAGATTTAGGTTTGTCGAATCAAGTTACTTTTGTTGGTCGAGTTTGTTGGGAACAAGTACCCCAATACATTGCTGGTTTTGATCTGGGTTATTCTGGGCAAATTCAGTTACAAATCGGCAAAATGTACCTGTCGCCGATGAAATTGTATGAATATATGTCCATGGCTAAACCAGTTGTTGCTTCAGCTTTTGAAGATGCTCAAAGATTAGTTAGGGAAGAAGAAACGGGTTTTCTGTTTCGGCCCGAAGACAAAGAGGAGCTTAAGTCAGCTTTAGTTAAGGCTTTGGCAGCAAGGGATCGTCTTTCCCAGATGGGGGATAAAGCTCGGCAAGAAATAGTTGCGAACCACAATTGGACTAGCAGAGTGGAAACTTTAGTTAAAGAAGTTGAATTGATTTTAGCAAGTAAATAGTGGCATGAATGGGTACACCTTCTTAAGAAATGTCGATAGCCGATAATCTTGAAAAAATTCAGGCATTACCAGAAGTAATATCAAATCACTAAATATTTGCTACATATAAAGCATCGACAATAAATGGATAGCAAGCAATCGAATTTATATTGATGTATTCCCACAGGTTTTACTTCTTTTATCGTTATTTTCCTTCTTTCTATGGTATTGAGTCCAAATTGGGATTCATTTTGTACCCAGTATCTAATTTCTTGATATTTATCTCATTTATCTTGATGAAATAATAGTTCTTTTTCAATTATTTGTGGATTTTTTTATTCAGCTTCAGCTTCAACATCTTTTTTGACGTTAGTACAACGCGGAACTTTAAGTTTGGCTTTAAGTCAGTAACATATCAAAGCCGATAAATATCCAATAGTTTCAGCAAGGTTAGTTTTAATCCAATAAAGTGCCTGAATTCTTTCTTTATTAGCATATTCAAGCAATCACATTATTGTACTCATGGCATATTTAAAGTGATTTGCTATAACTGTAGCAAGTTGTCTTGCTTTTCACAAAAATGATCAAGCTCTCAGTGAGCGTAATTTTTCAGCTATCAAAGAATTGTTGTGGGAAAAAGTGTAATTTTGTTTATCTAAAGATTTTTCAAATTGACTACTCGCTTACTAATAGTTTCCACTCTCGACTCTCAAGAACCTTTTGGTGCATTTACCAGACCTTTTTACTTGGGAATGTATCTATCTCGTCAGTTTGAAGTGTGCCAGTTGGGTATTGATTGCTCTGCGGTTGATTATGCTCCATCTAGATCTATTGGTTCAAGAAGTCTTAAATCTTACATTTATGAGATACAAAAAGCTTTAGTAGAATTCAAACCCGATATAGTTTACGCTCAAGAAACCCTACCTGGAATAGCGGCTTGGTTAACTTTTATCCTAAGAAAACCCAAGCAATGCTTTTTGGTGTTTGATTTCCACACCCTTTCAGCTTTTGAATATTGGACTCGTCTAACTTCTGCTTCTGATCGCCTCAATCAATTGTCCCGGTTTATCAAAACCTATGTTGCTCAAGGTATTTTAATTAATTCTGGCAAGCCGATTATTGCTGCAAGTCAAGGAATTATCAATTTAATTCCTCAATGGTATAAAACTTTACCTGATAATATTTACTGTGTGAGTAATGGTGTAGCAGATGATTTGTTGAATATTACTTTATTAGATTTTGCCGATCCTTACCAAAAAATTAAACCGGCCAAAATAGTAGCAGTAATTGCTCCTAAGACATTTTCTTTTCCTACTAACGATATGTCTGTTGCTCTGACTTTACAAGTAGCTCAGTATTTAGAGGTTAGTCAACAAAATATCCATATAGTTGTTATAGGTAGAGATAAAGATAATTTAAAGCAATCTATACCTGCTAATGTTACGTTTACTGGTTTTCTGCCCAAGCGGAGTGATTTTTTGGCTCATCTAGTACACGCTGATGTCGGACTATTACCTTTTTCTCAAGAAGCTGTGGCTGGTGGAGCGAGAAATAAAGCCTTAGACTATTTAGCCTGTCAAAAATTAGTAGTATCTACCCCAGAAGGATTGAGAGGATTAGAAGAATTTTGCGATCGCCAACACCTATTAATATCGGGTTATTCAGTTGAAGAAATTGCTGAGACCCTAATTGATGCTTGTGAGAATCTAGAAAACTATAAATCCCTAGTAGAAGCAGCATATCAATTAATACAAGAAAAATACTCTTGGAGTGCCATGGCGACTAGAGTTGTAAAAATACTACAAGTAGAGAAAAAATAAGTAATTATCAGCGATCTCGATCGCACCAGCTTCACAATAGCTTAACTAAATTGGTCTTGAAGTAACATAAATTTCAAGAAAACCATGACAGTAATCACAGTCACTAATAATGCAGATAGGGGAACAGGTTCTCTCCGGGAAGCTATTTATCAAGCAAACTTAGGCGACACGATTAAATTTGATTCTAGTTTGAGCAATCAGACAATTAGCTTGAATAGTGGTCTTTGGCTAGGAAAAAATCTAACTATAGATGGTGAAGACGCTCCTGGTTTAACTATTAGCGGCGATGAAAAAACTAATATACTTTGGTTGGGCAAACAAGGAGAAAATTTAGAACTTTCCGTAAAAAATCTAACTTTAGCAGACAGTTATTATGAAGAAAATGCAGGTGGGGCAATTTGGGCATCAGAAAACAGCATTGTCAATATTGACAATGTAAATTTTATTAATAATGTGTCAGATGGGGCTGCTTTACACGGTCAAGCTGGTACTGTAATTACCGTAACCAATAGCACTTTTGATAATAACGACGGTGCAAAAATTAGCGACAAGGGATACTCTACTGGAGCAATTAGTCTTTTTGCATATGGCAGTTTGACGATCAAAAATAGTGTTTTTACTAATAATAAGGGATATGGTGGCGGAGCATTGCACGTTACCTCTAGCGATCTCATTGTTGAAGATTCTATATTTGTCGGTAATGATTCTACACCAGGAGCAGATAAGGATATTGTTGCTGTTCCTGGAGGAGGAGGTGCTATCTATTTAGACGCGGCTAGCGTTCCTAACGATCCTAGATTTTACCAAGGAGAACTAGAACGAGAAACTGAAGGTGGAATTGTTAGTATTCGCAATAGTCGTTTTGAAAATAATCGTGCAGCAGGTCAAGGTGGTGCGATTATGGCTTGGGGCTATAACCAAGACCAAGTAGTTATTTCTGACAGTGAAATAATCAATAACAAAGTAATTCAGAATAAACATGGCATGGCTCAAGGTGGTGGTTTATGGTTGATGGGCTTTGTCGAAATTGACAATACTATCATCGCCAATAATAAATCTGCCGATCTTGGTGGTGGCTTATACGTATGGGGAGAAAGCCCTATCGCAATTTCCAACAGCAATTTTTCTGGTAATCAAGCAATGAACGGAGCAGCAATCTATGATAGTCTTTGGGCTTCTCAGCTTGAAATTGAAAATACCAATTTTGACTCTAATTCTGCAAGCGATCGAGGTGGAGTTCTTGACAGCATTCAACTTGCGCCTGTTTCTCTCAACAATTCTCAGTTTAGTAACAATACACCAGATGATTTGAACGACGTAAGTTTATCTGGCAATGTACCAAATATTGTTTATGGAACTGATTCGAGTGAAACCATTTCTGGAACAGATGGAGACAGCTACTTAATTGGGTTAAATAGCAACGACATCCTTGAAGGAAAAGGGGGAGAAGACTATCTTGACGGCGGTGCTGACAACGATACATTGTATGGTGGATTAGGAAACGATACTTTAATTGGAGGCGGACAACGGAATAGTCTTTTTGGTGGAGATGGTGACGATATCTTTATTGGTGGTAAAGATCAAGATTTAATAGAGGGAGGCAACGGTAAGGACAGATATATTATTGGAGACGAAAACAATATTTATTACAGTGACTCTACTTGGTACGATCATGCCATCATTACTGACTTTGAGTTGACAGAAGATACTATTCAGCTTAGAGGAGAAGCTTCTGATTACACAATCAAACCAGCTAATAGTCAAGGAATCTACGGTACGGGGATATTTTATGAAAATGGTCTGTTAGCAATAGTAGGAGGCATTTCCCCTAATGATTTTAGTTTAGACGCAGATTATATTAGCTATGCTCCAGAGTTTCCTATACCAGTTGATTCTTCTGCATTAGAATTGAAGCAAGATATTTTATTTGCGGGTACTCCCGATTATAATCCTTCCGAACATGATGGACTAATTGTTTGGAACGAAGGGGACACCTGGCATATAGAAGCAACAGGTGATCTTGATGGCTCTCGCTTTACAGGTAAAATTATAGCTAATAGTCCTATTGAAGATTTAGCCCCTTATAAGCTGGAGAATGGCGATCGCGTTGAGTTTACGGATCTTTCTCATAAAATTATTGAATTTGACTTGCGTATCTGGGACAAATGGATCGACGGAATTTCATTTAAAGTTGCTGATGGAAGTTCGGTTTTTTTAGATTTAGAGAATAATCACGATGTTTCAATCAAAGCAGGATTGGATTTACAAGAAATTAATCTATCTCAACAGCCAAGCCAAATTGTTTAGATTCTTTTTTATTTTATACGAAGGGAAGAAGTCTCAATCATGGGGCTTCTTTTTTTATGCTATTTTAATATTTTTTGGATACGAACCTTAGAATATTGTTAAATTTGAAAAAACGACTATAGATTAAAACCACTATGGAAAGTAAATATTATCAGCTTCTGGGAGTTCAAGTTAATTTGTTGGATATGAACCAGCTTAATTCGCTAATTGTTAAAGCTGTAAAACATCAGACTAAATGGATTATTGCCAATC